>NZ_JBIRBA010000019.1:0-200974 GCF_044326345.1 Actinomadura sp. 9N215
GTGACGGGGGTTCCAGGGGGTCGCCCCCCTGGGCTAGAAGGGGCGGGCCGTGGGTGGGATGGGGTAGGGCAGGGCGGTGGCGCCGGTGAGGTAGGCGTCGACGCCGTGGGCGGCGGCGCGGCCCTCGGCGATGGCCCACACGATCAGGGACTGGCCGCGGCCCATGTCCCCGGCGGCGAACACGCCGTCCACGGACGTCTTGTAGTCGCCGTCGCGGACGACGTTGCCGCGCTGGTCCAGCTCGACGCCGAGCTGGTCGAGCAGGCCCTCCCGCTCCGGCCCGAGGAAGCCCATCGCGAGGGTGACGAGCCCGGCGGGGATCTCCCGCTCGGTGCCCTCGATCGGCTTGAACCCGGTGTCCGGCCCGCCGACCTCCACCAGGCGCAGGGCCCGGACGTTGCCGTCGCCGTCGCCCGCGAACTCCGTGGTGGACACGGCGTAGACGCGGTCGCCGCCCAGGTCGGCGAGCTCCTCGTGGGCGCTCTCCATCTTGAACAGCATCGGGTACGTCGGCCACGGCTGCGCGTCCGGGCGGGACTCCGGCGGCCGCGGCATGATCTCCAGCTGGGTGACGGACGCGGCGCCCTGCCGGATCGCGGTGCCGACGCAGTCCGCGCCGGTGTCCCCGCCGCCGATGACCACGACGTGCTTGCCCTTCGCGGAGATCGGCGACTCGTCGTAGTCGCCCTCCTGCGCCCGGTTGGACGGCGGCAGGTACTCCATCGCCTGGTAGACGCCGTTCAGCTCGCGTCCGGGGACGGGCAGGTCGCGCCAGGCGGTGGCGCCGCCCGCGAGGACGACGGCGTCGTGCCCGGCGCGCAGGTCGTCGGCGGTGACGTCGACGCCCACGTGCACGGACGTCTTGAACACGGTGCCCTCGGCGCGCATCTGGTCGAGGCGCCGCTCCAGGTGCCGCTTCTCCATCTTGAACTCGGGGATGCCGTAGCGCAGCAGGCCGCCGATCCGGTCGGCGCGCTCGTACACGGTGACGTCGTGCCCGGCGCGGGTGAGCTGCTGCGCGGCGGCGAGGCCCGCGGGCCCCGAGCCGACGACCGCGACGGTCCTGCCGGTCCTCACGGCGGGCGGCTGCGGGCGCACCCAGCCCTCCGCGAACGCCCGGTCGATGATCTCGACCTCGACCCGCTTGATCGTCACCGGGTCCTGGTTGATGCCGAGGACGCAGGCGCTCTCGCACGGCGCCGGGCACAGCCGCCCGGTGAACTCCGGGAAGTTGTTGGTGGCGTGCAGCCGCTCGATCGCCTCGTGCCAGTCCCCCCGGTGGACGAGGTCGTTCCATTCGGGGATGAGGTTGCCGAGCGGGCAGCCCTGGTGGCAGAACGGGACGCCGCAGTCCATGCAGCGGCTCGCCTGCTTCTCCAGGCGGTCGCGGCCGAAGTCCTCGTAGACCTCGGACCAGCTGCGGATCCGCACGTCGACCGGACGGCGCTTCGGGAGCTCCCGCCGGACGGTCAGAAAACCCTTCGGGTCGGCCATTGAAGGAAGTCCCCCTCTCTCAGCTCTGCGCGGCGGCCATGACGGCCTCGTCCACGTCGCGTCCCTCGGCCTCGGCCCTCGCCATGGCGTCCAGGACGCGCCGGTAGTCGCGCGGCATGATCTTGGTGAAGCGGGCGGCGGCGGCGTCCCAGTCGTCCAGGAGGCGGCGGGCGACGGCGGAGCCGGTCTCGTCGAGGTGCCGTTCGACCAGCGTCCGGACGGAGTCCACGTCGGCGGCGTCGAGTGGCTCCAGGTCGACCATCTCGGCGTTGACCCGCTCGGGCACCAGGTCCAGGACGTAGGCGATGCCGCCGGACATCCCGGCCGCGAGGTTGCGTCCCGTCCGCCCGAGGACGACGGCGCGGCCGCCGGTCATGTACTCGCAGGCATGGTCGCCGACGCCCTCCACGACGGCGGTGGCGCCGGAGTTGCGGACGCAGAACCGCTCGCCGACGATCCCGCGCGCGAACAGCTCGCCTGACGTCGCGCCGTACAGGATGACGTTGCCGCCGATGATCTGCTCCTCGGCCGCGAACCCGGCGTCCGCCGGGGGACGCAGCGTCAGCCGCCCGCCGGACAGGCCCTTGCCGACGTAGTCGTTGGCGTCGCCGACCAGCCGCAGCGTGATGCCGCGCGGCACGAACGCGCCGAACGAGTTGCCCGCCGAGCCGGTGAACGAGACGTCGATCGTGTCGTCGGGCAGGCCCTCGCCGCCCCACTTGCGGGTGATCTCGTGGCCGAGCATGGTGCCGACCGTCCGGTTGACGTTGCGGATCGGCAGCTCAAGCGTGACCGTGTCGCCGAACGCGATCGCGCCCTCGGACAGCTGGATCAGCGTGTTGTCCAGCGCCTTCTCCAGGCCGTGGTCCTGGACGGTGGTGCGGTGCAGCGCGGCGCCGTCCGCGACCTCCGGCGCGTGCAGGATCGGCGCGAGGTCCAGGCCGGACGCCTTCCAGTGCTCGACGGCGTCGCGGGCGTCGATCAGCTCGACGTGCCCGATGGCCTCGTCCAGCGAGCGGAACCCGAGCGCCGCCAGGTACTCGCGGACCTCCTCGGCGACGAACTCGAAGAAGTTGACGACGAACTCCGGCTTGCCCGCGAACCGCCGCCGCAGGACGGGGTTCTGCGTCGCGACGCCGACCGGGCAGGTGTCCAGATGGCAGACGCGCATCATGATGCAGCCCGACACCACCAGCGGGGCGGTCGCGAAGCCGTACTCCTCGGCGCCGAGCAGCGCGGCGACGACGACGTCCCGTCCGGTCTTCATCTGCCCGTCGGTCTGCACGACGATCCTGTCGCGCAGGCCGTTCAGCAGCAGCGTCTGCTGCGTCTCGGCGAGGCCCAGCTCCCACGGCGCGCCCGCGTGCTTCAGCGACGTCAGCGGGGACGCGCCGGTGCCGCCGTCGTGCCCGGAGATCAGCACCACGTCGGCGTGCGCCTTGGACACCCCGGCCGCGACCGTCCCGACGCCGACCTCCGCGACGAGCTTGACGTGCACGCGCGCCGCCGGGTTGGCGTTCTTCAGGTCGTGGATGAGCTGCGCGAGGTCCTCGATGGAGTAGATGTCGTGGTGCGGCGGCGGCGAGATGAGGCCGACGCCGGGCGTGGAGTGCCGCGTCTTCGCGATCCACGGGTACACCTTGTGGCCTGGCAGCTGGCCGCCCTCGCCGGGCTTGGCGCCCTGCGCCATCTTGATCTGGATGTCGTCGGAGTTGGTCAGGTACTCGGACGTGACGCCGAACCGGCCCGACGCGACCTGCTTGATCGCGCTGCGGCGCAGGTCGCCGTTCTCGTCCGGGGTGAAGCGCACCGGGTCCTCGCCGCCCTCGCCGGTGTTGGACTTGCCGCCGAGCCGGTTCATCGCGATCGCGAGCGTCTCGTGCGCCTCCGCCGAGATGGACCCGTACGACATCGCGCCGGTGGAGAACCGCTTGACGATCTCCGATACGGGTTCGACCTCGTCCAGCGGGACGGGCTCCCGCTCGCCCTCCTTCAGCCGGAACAGGCCGCGGAGCGTCATCAGCTTCTCCGCCTGCGAGTCGACCTTGGAGGTGTACTCCTTGAAGATCTCGTAGCGGCGGGTGCGGGTGGCGTGCTGCAGCTTGAACACCGTGTCCGGGTTGAACAGGTGCGGCTCGCCCTCGCGGCGCCACTGGTACTCGCCGCCGACGTCGAGCGTCCGGTGCGCGAGGTCGTTGCCGCCCGGCGGGTAGGCGCGGGCGTGCCGCTCGGCGGCCTCGCGGGCCAGCACGTCGAACCCGACGCCGCCGAGCCGGGACGTGGTGCCGGTGAAGCAGCGGGACACGACGTCCTCGCCGAGGCCGATCGCCTCGAAGATCTGCGCGCCGGTGTAGGACGCGACCGTCGACACGCCCATCTTCGACATGACCTTCAGGACGCCCTTGCCGTACGCCTTGACCAGGTTCCTTACGGCCTTCGGCGCGTCCAGGCCGTCGATGACGCCGCCGCGGACGAGGTCCTCGACGGTCTCGATCGCCAGGTACGGGTTGATCGCGGACGCGCCGTACCCGATCAGCAGCGCCATGTGGTGGCACTCGCGGGCCTCGCCCGTCTCGATCACCAGGCCGACCCGGGTGCGGGTCTTCTCCCTGATCAGATGGTGGTGGACGGCCCCTGTCAGCAGCAGCGACGGGATCGCGGCGCGGGCCGGTCCCGCGCCCCGGTCCGACAGGACGATGATGCGGGCGCCGGCGTCGATGGCCCGGCTGACCTCGGAGTTGATCTCCTCCAGGCGGGCCTCCAGGGCCGCTCCCCCGCCCGCGACGTCGTACAGCCCATGGACGACGTGGGCCTGCAGATGCGGCAGCGATCCCTCGTCGTCGATGTGGATGATCTTGGACAGCTCGTCGTTGTCCAGGATGGGCGTGGGCAGGACGAGCCGCCGGCACGAGTCGGGGCCGGGCTCCAGGAGGTTGCCCTCCGGGCCGAGCGTCGACTGGAGCGAGGTGACGAGCTCCTCGCGGATCGCGTCCAGCGGCGGGTTCGTGACCTGCGCGAACAGCTGCTTGAAGTAGTCGAACAGCAGCCGCGGACGCTCCGACAGCACCGCGATCGGCGTGTCGGTGCCCATGGAGCCGATCGGCTCCGCACCCGTCCGCGCCATCGGCGTCAGGATGATCCGCTGTTCTTCGAGCGTGTACCCGAACGTCTGCTGCCGCTTCACCAGCGTGTCGTGCGTCGGGATCTCCCGCTCGCGCTGCGGCAGCTCCTCGAACCGGACGAGCCCCTCATGCAGCCACTCCCCGTACGGGTGCTCGGCGGCCAGCTCGGCCTTGACCTCGTCGTCCTCGACGATCCGCCCGGCGGCGGTGTCCACCAGGAAGATCTTGCCGGGCTGGAGCCGTCCCTTCCGGACGACGTCGGCCGCCGGGATGTCGAGCACGCCCGCCTCGCTGGCCAGCACGACCAGGCCGTCGCGCGTCACCCAGTACCGGCCGGGACGCAGCCCGTTGCGGTCCAGGACCGCGCCGACGACGGTGCCGTCGGTGAAGCTGACGCTCGCCGGGCCGTCCCACGCCTCCATCAGCGTGGAGTGGAACTCGTAGAAGGCGCGGCGCTCCGCGTCCATCTCCGTGTGGTTCTCCCAGGCCTCCGGGATCATCATCAGCACGGCGTGCGGCAGCGACCGGCCGCCGAGGTGCAGCAGCTCCAGGCACTCGTCGAACGACGCCGTGTCGCTGGCCTCGATGTCGATCACCGGGTAGATCCGGGACAGGTCGCCCGGCAGCAGGTCGGACTTCAGCAGCGCCTCGCGGGCCCGCATCCAGTTCCGGTTGCCCTTCACCGTGTTGATCTCGCCGTTGTGCGCGATGAACCGGTACGGGTGGGCCAGCTCCCACGCGGGGAACGTGTTCGTCGAGAACCGGGAGTGGACGAGCGCGATCGCGCTGCTGAACCGGCGGTCCGACAGGTCGGGGAAGAACGGCTCCAGCTGCGGCGTCGTCAGCATCCCCTTGTAGACGATCGTCCGGCTGGACAGGCTCGGGAAGTAGACGGCTACGTCCTGTTCGGCGCGCTCGCGCATGCAGAACACGACGCGGTCGAGCTCCAGGCCCGTCTTGCCGTCGTGGGGGCCGCCGGCGGTGGGCGTGACGAACAGCTGCGCGAAGTGCGGCATGACACGTCGGGACGCCGGGCCGGTGAAGTCGGGGTCGTGCGGGAGCTCGCGCCACCCGAGGGCGGTCAGGCCCTCTTCGGCGCAGAGCGTCTCGACGTGGGCGATGACGGCGGCGCGCTCGTCGCCGTCCTGCGGGAGGAACGCGATCCCGGCCGCGTACGCGCCGCGCTCGGGGAGCGGGAAGTCGCAGACCTCGCGGAAGAACGCGTCCGGGACCTGGACGAGGATGCCGACGCCGTCGCCGTCGTCCGGCTCCGCGCCCACGGCCCCGCGGTGGTCGAGGTTCTTCAGGACGGTCAGGGCCTTCTGCACGATGTCGTGGCTCGTGCGGCCGTGCAGGTCGGCGACCATGCCGACGCCGCACGCGTCGTGTTCGTTCGCCGGGTCGTACAGGCCCTGGGCGCGGGGGCGTCCCGTCGCGCCGGGCGCGGGCGCGGGGGCGGTGGGCTCAGGGGCGGGAGCGGCAGGTGCGCCGGGCGCACGGCCGGCGGGTGTGAGGGCAGCAGCAGCCATGAAACCCTCCGTCGTCGTCTTGTCACTGCTTCGGTGTCAGTGCAGGCTCGGGACGACGTTGGCCCTGCTGCGGTGAGATGACATTACATCACTGCCGGGATCATGCCCGAAGGCACCAGATCACGAAACTTCCGGGCGCCGATCGACCCCGTGGCATCTCACAGTGGTTTAGACCAGTTTACCCGCAGAGCCCCGGCGGGAAGGGCGCTGACCTCGGTGAGCATCGTCACCGGCGCACAAGGTTTACGGTCCCCGCCGGTAACCTGCCCGAAACCCGGTCAGTCGGACGTGCGGGCGGCGCGGCCGAGCACCGCCGGGGCCTTGCCGCCCTCGATCAGCAGCGACAGCAGCGTCTCGTCCTTCTCGTCGCCCTTGCCGTCCAGGCGCTCCGCCCACGTGACCACGGCGAAGTGGCCCATGGCGAGGCCGCGCGACATCCCGAAGCCGCGTCCGAAGACGTCCAGCGGGGCCGGGGCCTCCAGCGGCCGGACGGACCCGGCGCCGAGCGTCTCCTCCAGCGTCGCGACGAACCGGTCCGCGTCCGCCGACCCGGCCAGGTTGAACACCGCGACGGCAAGCCCGTAGCCGCGCTCGGTGTCGGAGTAGATCCCGCGGACCGCCTGCGTGCAGCCGCCCTTGCCCAGCACGTCGCCGACGGTCGCGCCCCACACGGCGGCCGCGCAGTCGGCGTCGAGGCGCTTGGCGCGCAGCTTCACCTCGACGTCGCCGTCGGGGACGGACAGCGTCGTGGCCGACGCCGGGAACGCCTCCTCGATCGTCAGCGGCTTGGCGTCCGTGCCGCGGGACGCGATGCCCGCGTACGCCGACGTCGACGGCGAGCTGGAGTAGAAGTCCGGCGAGAGGCCGTTCCCCGCGGGCTTCCCGATCCGCGCGTTGCTCATGGCCGGGCTCTCGGCGCCGCCCCCGCCGCGCAGGACGACCACCACGCCGAGTCCGAGCAGCACGAACAGGCCGAGGACGGCCGCCGCGCCGAAGTACAGCCTCGGCCCGAGCCCGCCCCCGCCCCGCCCGGGACGGGCCTGGCACGCACCACGGCCGTCGCGGATCTCGCGGCCGTCACGGCCGTCGCGGACGTCGCGCGGCGGCTCGATCGGAAGCTCGGCCCTGGCGTCGCGCCGGTTCCGCCTGCCGGGACGCGGCGGCGGTGCCTGCCTGGACGCGTCCCGGTACCCGGACTCGTCGTCCTCGTAGGGCAGGCGCGGCGGAGGCGTCGCGGGACGGTCCGGGCGCGGCGGACGGCGGGACGCGTCGCGCGGGCGGGGGGCGCCCGCGCGGCCCGGGACGGTCCGGCGCGGGGCGGGGCGCCCGCGGCCCTGGCGGCTCACCGGCGCCCGCCGGGGGCCGCCGCCGCGGCGGCGTTCGTCAGGTTCCATGGCTCATCGGGGTCCACGACCGCGCAGACTACTGCCCGGCGACCGGTGACGCGCCCGCGCGCCGCCCGCTCACGGCCCGGGCTTCCCGCTGGAGGCCAGGTCGAGCCGCCCGTACAGGAAGTCGGCGGCGTTCTCGATGACCAGGCTCACGTCGATCATCTCGTTGAGCGAGCCCGGCTGCTGCCCGCCGGCTCGCTCCACCAGCGTGAGCACCGCGTAGTGGCCGTAGGTCTTGGCGTAGGCGGCGCTGAACCCGGCGCCGGTCGCGGGCACGCCCGGCGCCTTCAGCAGGGTCGGCCAGCCCGCCTTGGTCCGCGGGTCCAGGTCGCGCAGGATCTGCTTGACGCCCTCGACCCCCACCAGGTTGATCACGATGAAGTGGCCGACGTGCTTCTTGTCGGCGCTCACGTACGCGGCGCGGGCGACCTGGTTGCAGCCGAACTTGGCGAGGTCGCCCTGCAGCCGGGCGCCCCACGTCGCGGCCTTGCAGTCGGACTTCAGGTCGGACGCGGCGAGCGCGAAGGTGTAGCCGCCGGACTTCAGGCTCTTGGCGGAGAACGCCTCGCCCTCGGTGATCGCGCGGCCGTCGGCGGACCGCTCGGCGATCTGCCGGAAGCCCTCGCCGTTGTAGTCCGGCGTGTAGGCGGTCGGCAGGACCTCCTTCGGGGCGGCGCCGCCCTCCGTGCCGCCGCCGGTCAGCGCCATCACGGCCACCACCGCGACGACCACCGCCACCAGCGCGGCGGCCGCGGCGTACAGCAGCTTCGGACTGGGGAGCCGGCGGCCGGGCTTGTCGTCGTCCGGCCAGAAGTCCCGCCCGCGGCCCCGGCGCGGGGTCTTGCGGGAGCCTGTGTCACGAGCCTCGATCACGTCCGGGAGCTTAGCGGCCCCGCCGCCCCCCGCGAGGCCAAAAGGGCGTTTCATCCAGATTCCTTGGACGGCCGGGCGGACCCTCCGGCGGGACCGTTCCGATCAGCTCGTCCCGATCAGCGCGCCCACCCCGTAGGTGATCGCCGCGGCGGCCGCGCCGAACAGCAGCTGCCGCGTCCCGCCGGACCACCAGGCGCGGGTCGTCACCCGCGACACCAGCGCTCCGGCGGTGAACAGGCCGAGCGCGGCGACGCCCGCGGCGGGCCACAGCGAGGACGCGCCCAGCAGGTACGGCAGCACCGGCAGCAGCGCCCCGACCGCGAACGACAGGAACGACGAGCCCGCCGCCAGCACCGGGGACGGCAGGTCGCCGGGCGTCACGCCGAGCTCCTCCCTGGCGTGCACCTCCAGGGCCTCGTCCGGGTCGCGGGACAGTTGCCGCGCGACCTCCGCCGCGGTGTCCGGGTCGACGCCCCGCGCCTCGAAGACCCCGGCCAGCTCCCGCTCCTCGGCCCCCGGATGCCGGGCGAGCTCCAGCCGCTCCACCTCGATCTCCGCCTCGGCCAGCTCCGACTGGGACGCGACCGAGATGTACTCCCCCGCCGCCATCGAGAACGCGCCCGCCGCCAGGCCGGCGAGACCCGCGAGCAGGACGACCCGCTGACTCGCCTGGCCGCCCGCGATGCCCGCGATCAGCGCGAAGTTGGAGACGAGGCCGTCCATCGCGCCGAACACCGCGGGCCGCAGCCAGCCGCCGGTGACGTCGCGGTGCTGGTGGTGGCGCTCCGGACGCACTCCGGCCTTGCCGCTGGTCATGTCTCCCGCACCGGTCGCCGCCGCCGACTCCTACTTCCCGTCCCTGACGGGCTCCCCTTCTTCTACCCGTTCGGTGGGTTCGGCGGCACCGTCGTCTTTGGCGTCCCCGGCGCGATCCTTCTCGGGCTCCTCGTCGTCCGGGTCGTCCTCCGTGTCCTCCGCGTCCGCGTCGGAAGCGGGCTCCTCGCCGGAGTCGGACGCCTCGTCGGCCTCGGGCTTCTCCTCGGCTTCGGACGCCTCGGCGGTTTCGGTCTTCTCGGCGGGTTCTTCGGGTTCCGGCTCTACCGCGGCGTCCGGGGTGACCGCGGTCTCTTCAGTGTCCGCCTCGTCCTCCGGATCGAGGTCCTTGTCCAGGTCCACCTTGGTCTCGGCGGAGTCGGCGGGGTCGGCGGTGGCCGATTCGCCGGACGCGGGTTCCGTGGCGGGAACGCCGACGTTCTCCGGGGCGGTGCGGTTGCGGGCCTGGTACATGTACGCGACCGCGCCCACGAAGAGGATGATCGACGTCCAGTCGTTCAGCCGCAGGCCGAGGATCTCGTGGGCCTCGTCGATGCGCAGCGCCTCGATCCAGGCGCGTCCCAGGGTGTAGGCGGCGACGTAGAGCGCGAACGCGCGCCCGTGCGTGAGCTTGTAGCGGCGGTCGGCCCAGATGACGAGGATCGCGACGCCGACGCACCACAGGAACTCGTACAGGAACGTCGGGTGGTAATGGGCGATGTCGGCGTACTCGGGGTCGAGCGCGGGCCCGCCGTCCAGCACCGGACGGTGGTTCTCGTCGATCTCGATGGCCCAGAACGCGTCGAGCGGCCGCCCGTACAGCTCCTGGTTCCAGTAGTTGCCCCACCGGCCGATGGCCTGCGCGAGGACGATGCCCGGCGCGACCGCGTCGGCGAGCGCGAGGGTGGAGATCCCGCGCCGCCGGCAGCCGATGATCGCGCCGACCGCGCCGACCGCGATCGACCCCCAGATGCCGAGGCCGCCCTTCCAGATCTCCAGCGCGCGGAGCGGGTCGCCGTCCGCGCCGAAGTAGCGCTGGTAGTCGGTGAGGACGTGGTAGAGCCGCCCGCCGACGAGCCCGAACGGCACCGCCCACACGGCCACGTCGACGATCACGCCGGGCGCGCCGCCCTTGGCGGCCCAGCGGCGTTCGCCCAGCCAGACCGCGACGACGATGCCAAGAATGATCATGACGGCGTAGGCGCGGATCGGGATGGGCCCGAGGTGCCAGACGCCCTGCGAGGGACTCGGAATATAGGCCAGCGGCTCCATGCCCGCAGACGTTACCGCCTCGGGGCCGCGGTGCGCGCGGTCTCGATCACGCCGCCGGGTCGCCGCCCGTCGCGGCGCCGCCCGAGTGGGTGACGGCGGGCGCCGGGGCCCGTCCCCCGGTGGCCTTCGCGACGGCCTTCTCCAGCTCGTCCGGGGAGCCGAGGACGTCGGCGTCGACCTTCCGGCCGTTCAGCGCCAGGTACGGGGTGGCGTCGACGCCGGACCTCCCGGCCAGGGCGCTGGCCTTCTCCACCAGGTCGATCCGCTGGGAGCCGTTGACGCAGGCGGCGAACGCCGGGTCGGCGGTCCCCTGCGCGGCGGCCCAGTCGATCAGGTCCTCGTTGCCGAAGCCCGTGTCGCCCTCGGTGGGCTGCTCCGCGAAGAGCCTGTCGTGGTACGGAACCCAGTTGGCGACCGGGATGCAGGCCGCGGCGTTCGCGGCGCGCCGCGAGTTCGACATCAGCGGCTCCTGCTGGAAGAGCTGGAACGGCCGGTAGACGACCTTGGCCTTGCCCTCGGCGGCGAGCTGCTTGATCGTCCCGCCGAGCCGCTTCTCCAGGGCCCTGCACGCGGGGCACTGGAAGTCCTCGTACAGGTCGAGGACGGGTGCGGAGACGCCGGGCCGCGCCATCGCGACGGCGCCGTACTGCTCGCGGGCCGTCGGCGCCAGCGGGCCCTCGTACGAGTCGAGCGCCTCGTCCCCGGCGTCGCGGGAGACGACGGCCACGACCACCACCACGACCACGACGGCCGCCGCGACGACCCCGCCGAGGACGACCAGCAGCAACCGCCGGCGCCGCTCCCGCGCCTCGGCCCTGGTCCACTCGTCCGTGAGCCGCCGGCGTGCCGAAGGCTCACTCCCCTGCTCGCTCATCGATCCCCCGATCGCTACCGTGCGTGACTGAATGCTCGCACGAGCGTAGCGGGACGCGGCGCCACGGGGCGGTCAAACGCGCCGCGCCGCGCCGTCCCGGCGGGGACGGCGCGGCGCGGATCGGCCGGACGTTACTTGCCGGCGGCCCTGGCGGCGTCGATGGTGGCCCGCAGCGCCCCGGGGTTCGTGAACTGCTCGGAGTTGAGCTTCTTGCCGTCGAGGAAGAGGGTCGGCGTGCCGTCGACGGCCCGCGTCTGCAGGGCGTACTTGGTCATGGCGTCGACCTGGGGCTTCTTCTGCTCGTCCCGCACGCACTTCTCGAAGTTCGCGTCGGTGACGCCGACGTCCTTGCCCCACTTGACGAGGTCGTCGGGGGAGAAGCCCTCGTCGCCCTCCCTGGGCTGGAACTTGAACAGCGCGTCATGGTAGGAGATCCACTTGTCGGCCGGGACGCAGAGCGCCGCCTCCGCCGACCGCAGCGAGTTGATCTTGACCGGGTCCTGCTGCTGCCCGAACAGGTGGAACGGCCGGTAGACGACCTTGACCTTGCCCTGCTGCGCGAGCTCCAGGATGGTCTTGCCGGTGCTCTCCTCGAACTGCTTGCAGATCGGGCACTGGAAGTCCTCGAAGATCTCCAGTTCGGGCTTGGCGACGCCGGCCTGGGCCATCACGATCGAGCCGTCCGCCTGGCGGCTGAGCGGGGCGAGCGCGCCCGTGTGCGGCTCGGCCTTGCCGTTCTTGCGCTGCTGGTCGACGATCAGGACGGTCCCGACCACGATGACCGCCACCGCCACCACCGACCCGAGGACGATGGCGAGCAGCCGCCGCTGCTTCGAGCGCGCCTCCTGCCGCTTGCGCTCCGCGGCCAGGCGCTCCCGCGCGGACCGCTCTCGTGCGGCCTTGCTCATGGGGTTTCTCCTAGTGCGTGTGGGCCGCGCCGCCACCGTGCGGCGCGGTGACGGCGAGACTAGTCCACTTGACCGATTCGCCGGAATTCGTCGATGAGAACGAGAAGGAAGAGAAGGACGGTCACGACGTGCACCCCGGTGCACCACAGGCAAATTTTGTGCAGAATTGCCAGCTCGACGGTGACGAGATAGACGACGAACAGAACGCCGACCGCCACGCTCGCCACCCGCGCCCACCGCAGCGGCGGCCAGGCCGACCGCAGCGCCCACGGGGTGATCAGCGCGGCGAACACGACGAAGAACGACAGCCCGAGCAGCGGCATGGGAATCCCGGCCAGCTTCGAGTACTCGCTGGTCGTGACCGCGTGGCAGTCGACCGTCTTGGACGCCGAGCACACCAGCGCCCCTTCCCGGTAATGCGCGATCGTCAGGTAGACGGAGATCCCGAACCCGGCGACCGTCAGGATCCAGGCCACGACCTGGAACCATGCGGGCGGCAGCGGCGGCGCGGCCGTCTTGGCCCGGTCCTTCGCCGTCATCTCTTGCGTCATCGTGATCCTTCCAGGACCGCCTCACCCGGCGAACACACACCCTACGGGAGAGCGGCGGCATCACAAGCACAACTCGGAGGCCGCGTCCGCGAGTTCCCGGACCCGCATCCCGTGGGGGACGCCCCAGGAATCGAGGGGCGTCCCACCGGGAATGTAGACCCTCTGGTCAGCGGGCGCGGACGCCCGCGGCCAGCTCCTCGGTGAGCGCGCGGACGCCGGCCAGCCCGGACGCGAGGTCGGGCGCGTCCAGCAGGCGGCGGACGAACGCCGACCCGACGATCACGCCGTCGGCGAACCCGGCGACCTCGGCGGCCTGCGCGCCGTCGCCGACGCCGAGCCCGAGCCCGACCGGCAGCGCCGTCCCCGCCTTGTCGATGATCGCGCGGGTCCGCTCCACCAGGCGCGGGGCGCCGGTGTCGACGGCCCTGCGGGCGCCCGTGACGCCCATCAGCGACGCCGCGTACACGAACCCGCGGGACGCCCCGGTGATCTTCTCGATGCGCTCGTCGGTGGAGCTGAGCGCGACGAGGAACACCCGGTCGAGGCCCTCCCCCTCGCCGTGCGCGTCGGACGCCGCCAGCCACGCGCCGCCCTCCTCAGGCGTGAGGTCCGGCGTGATCAGCCCGGAGCCGCCGGCGGAGGCGAGGTCGCGGGCGAACCGGTCGACGCCGTAGTGGTCGACGGGGTTCCAGTACGTCATGACGAGCGTGGGGACGCCGGTGGCGGCGACGGCCTCGACGGTCCGGAACACGTCGGCGACGCGGACGCCGCCGACCAGCGCCTGGTGCACGGCGTCCTGGATGGTGGGGCCGTCCATCATCGGGTCGGTGTAGGGCAGCCCGATCTCGATGACGTCGCAGCCCGCGTCGACCATCGTCTTCAGGGCGTCGACGGCGCCGTCGCGGGTGGGGAACCCGGCGGGCAGGTAGCCGACGAGCGCGGCGCGCCCCTCGGCCTTGGCCTTGTCGTAGGCGGCCTGGACGCTCACTGGCCTTCTCCCTCGGGCATCAGGCCGAAGAAGCCGGCGGCCGTGTGCATGTCCTTGTCGCCGCGTCCGGACAGGCACACGACGATCGTGGCGTCCGGGCCCAGTTCGGGACCGATCTTGAGCACGCCCGCGAGCGCGTGCGCGGACTCGATGGCCGGGATGATGCCCTCCGTGCGGCACAGCAGCGAGAACGCGTCCATCGCCTCCGCGTCGGTGATCTCGCTGTACTCGGCGCGGCCGGAGTCGCGCAGCCACGCGTGCTCGGGGCCGACGCCTGGATAGTCGAGGCCGGCGGAGATCGAGTGGGTCTCCAGGGTCTGGCCGTCGTCGTCCTGCAGCAGGTAGGTGCGCATGCCGTGGATGACGCCGAGCGAGCCGCCGACCAGCGTCGCGGCGTGCCTGCCGGTCGCGACGCCGTCGCCGCCCGCCTCGAACCCGAGCAGCCGGACGGACTCGTCCGGGACGAACGCGTGGAACACGCCGATCGCGTTGGAGCCGCCGCCGACGCAGGCGACGACCGCGTCCGGCAGCGAACCGGTCAGCTCCAGGCACTGCCGCCGCGCCTCGACCCCGATGATCCGCTGGAAGTCGCGGACCATCATCGGGAACGGGTGCGGGCCCATCACGGAGCCGATGCAGTAGTGGGTGTCCTCGACACTGGCGACCCAGTCGCGAAACGCCTCGTTGCAGGCGTCCTTGAGGGTGCGGCTGCCGGTCGTCACCGGGACGACCTCGGCGCCGAGCATCCGCATCCGCGCGACGTTGAGCGCCTGCCGCTCGGTGTCGACCTCGCCCATGTAGACGGTGCAGTCCAGGCCGAGCAGCGCCGCCGCCGTGGCGGTCGCGACGCCGTGCTGGCCCGCGCCCGTCTCGGCGATCACGCGGGTCTTGCCCATCCGCCGGGTCAGCAGCGCCTGCCCCAGCACATTGTTGATCTTGTGGGAGCCGGTGTGGTTGAGGTCCTCGCGCTTGAGGAGCACGCGGGCGCCCGCGCGCTCGGAGAAGCGCTTCGCCTCGGTCAGCAGGCTGGGACGGCCCGCGTAGTTCGCGAGCAGGTCGTCCAGTTCGGCGGTGAAGGCGGGGTCGTGCTCGGCGGTCTCGAACTCGCGGGTCAGCTCGTCCAGCGCCGCCATCAGCGCCTCGGGGGCGAACCGGCCGCCGAACGATCCGAAGTGGCCCGTCAGGTCGGGCACGGCACCGCGCGCGGTGTCGATGGTCATGGGAAACGCGTCCTGTCGTAGGAGAAGGGGCTTGTCACTGAGTCAGAGAGTGAAGCCCTGCCATCGCTCCCGGAGCGGTTCGACCTGCATGCCCACAACCCTATCCAGTCTCTCAGCCGCTCTGCCGCAGCGCGGGGTGGGCGCCCGCGGCGACGAGGTCGGCGACCGCGGTGCGCGGGTCCTTGCCGATCACCAGGCTCTCCCCGACCAGCACCGCGTCCGCGCCGCTTGAGGCGTAGGCGAGCAGGTCGTGCGGGCCCCGCACGCCCGACTCGGCGATCTTCACGACGTCCTTGGGGAGGTGCGGCGCGACCCGGGCGAACACGCCGCGGTCGACCTGCAGCGTCTTCAGGTCGCGCGCGTTCACGCCGACGACCTTGGCGCCCGCGTCGACGGCGCGGACGGCCTCCTCCTCGGTGTGCGCCTCCACCAGCGGGACCAGCCCGATCGACTCGGCCCGCTCGACCAGCGACACCAGCGCGTCCTGCGCCAGCGCGGCGACGATGAGCAGCGCCATGTCGGCGCCGTGCGCCCGCGCCTCCCACAGCTGGTAGGACGAGACGATGAAGTCCTTGCGCAGGACGCAGACGTCGACGTTCGCGCGGACGGCGGCGAGGTCGTCCAGGCTGCCGCCGAACCGGCGCCGCTCGGTCAGCACGCTGATCACCTTCGCGCCGCCGGACTCGTAGTCGCGGGCGAGGGCGGCGGGGTCGGCGATCGCGGCGAGCGCCCCCTTGGACGGGCTGCTGCGCTTGACCTCGGCGATCACCGAGACGCCCGGCCCGCGGAGCGCGGCGAGCGCGTCCCGCGCGGCGGGGGCGGCCGCCGCCTTCTCCTTCAGGGCGTCGAGCGGGACCTCACGCTGCCTTTCGGCGAGATCGGCCCGGACGCCCTCAACGATCTCGTCCAAAACGCTCAAGGTCGCAGGCCCCCCTATTTCAGGTCGTTCCGTGCACCGATCGTAGCCGCCCCCTGGAACGGTCTCCGCATCCGGGACCCCTCCGGCGGCTCCGTCGCCCGGGGCGCCGCTCAGGGCGCCAGCGCCTGCGCGAACGGCAGGTTGCGGACGACCCAGTACACGGCGAGGACGCCGACGAACGAGTACGCCACCACCGGCCTGAACAGCGCCGACCGCATCGGCATCCCCCGCGCGCCCAGCACCGTCCACCGGACGAACATGTACCCGAACACCGGCAGCAGGACGAACATCAGCGGGTTGAGCCCGAACGCCGTCCCCACGTCCCCGTGCGTGAGCGCATGGACGGACCGCATCATCCCGCACCCCGGACAGTAGTACCCGGTCATGGCCAGAAACGGGCAGCCCGGATAGTGCCCCGCCTCGTTCGGGTCCCGGAACGCGACCATCAGCGCGCCCGCGACGACCCCGCTGAGCACGAGCCCCTGCGGCAGCAGCGTCCGCCTGGCCGACGGCGATGACACGCGAGTCACACCGTCCACCCTAGGAGCCCCCGCGGCGAGATCACCGGTCGAGGACGTAGCCGACGCCGCGCACGGTCCTGATCGGGTTGCCTTCGCCCAGCTTGGCGCGGAGCTGGGCGACGTGGACGTCCACGGTGCGGCTTCCGGCGCCGGCCCCCGGGCCCCAGGCGGCGTCGAGGAGCTGCTCGCGGGTGAAGACGCGGCCGGGGTTGGCCATGAGGAATTCGAGGAGGTCGAACTCGGTGACGGTGAGGGTGACGCGGCGGTCGGCGATGACGGCGGTGCGGCCCGCGGGGTCGAGGGCGACGGCGCCCGCGCGGAGCGGGCCCGGCGTCTCGGCGGGCCCGCCGCTGCGGAGCGCGTCGGCGACGGCGCCGACGAGGACGCGGGGGCTGAAGGGCCGGTCGACGTGGTGGTCGCCGAGGGTGCGGGCGACGGCGGGGTCCAGCGGTCCGGTCACGGCGATCACGGGCGCGGGCCGCGCGGCCTCGGCGACGCGCCGGTACAGGTCGGCGGGCAGCGCCGAGACGGACAGGTCGAGGACGACGACGTCGGGCCGCCCGCGCTCGGCGGCGGCGGGCGCCCGGCCGGGATCGGCCTCGATCTCGACGTCGAAGCCCTCGCGGGCGAGGTAGCGGCGCTCCAGTTCGGCGACGGCGGGGTCGTGCTCGACGACGAGGACGACCCCGAGGCCGTCGGTGTTCACGGGCGTCCGTTCTTCTGGGCGGTGGGGTCCTCGCCGCGGTCGAGGGACTTCCACATGGCGGACGGATCGTCGTCGGCGGGCCCGACCCCGGCGGGCCCGGCGTCGGCCTCGGCGGCGGGCTTCCGCGGGGTCGCGCGCTCGTAGCGCGCGGACATGGCGGGCCAGCGCGCGCCGCGCACCGCCGTGACGGCGCCGGCGGCGACGAGCAGGACTCCGCCGGCGACGGAGACCGTCCACCAGAGGTTGACGTCCACGGCGGGGTCGGCGCCGAGTTTCAGCAGGGCGCTCTTGTCGCCCGCGGCGGACAGCACGTTGGAGCGTTGCACGGCGGCGGCCGAGGCGTAGACGATGCCGGCGCCGAACAGCGCGATGAGGACGCCGACGCCCGCGCGCACACGGCCGCCGGCGGCGAAGATCGCGGCGAGGCCCGCGAGGCCGGCCCAGCCGAGCGCGCCGGAGGCGCCGCCGAGGTCGCCGCCGGTCAGGGTCTGGCTGAACGGGGTGATGGCGTCCTCGGCCTCGACGGCGGCCCAGGTGCGGCCGGCGGCGAGCAGGACGAGACCGGCCCCGGCGGCGCACAGCAGCGCCGCCAGCCCGCGTTCGCGCCCGGGGGTCATCGGCCCTGCTTCTTCGCCGGCCCGGTCACGGGGCGGGGTCGGGTCGCTCGCCGACGGCGGCGTCCAGGACGTCGGCGTCCCAGCAGGTGCGGTCGCCGGTGTGGCAGGCGGCGCCGACCTGGTCGACCTTCACCAGGATCGCGTCGGCGTCGCAGTCCAGCGCGACCGACTTGACCCACTGCTGGTGGCCGGAGCTCTCGCCCTTCACCCAGTACTCCTGGCGGCTGCGGGACCAGTAGGTGCAGCGGCCGGTGGTGAGGGTGCGGTGCAGGGCCTCGTCGTCCATCCAGCCGAGCATGAGCACCTCGCCGGTGTCGTACTGCTGGGCGATGGCGGGCACGAGCCCGTTGGGGTCGCGCTTGAGCCGGTCAGCGATCTTGGGGTCCAGATTGGACGGTCGAACGGACATGGTGTCCATTGTGCCGCGTGCCGTCCGCCGCACTCGACACGGCCCCGGCGACGGTCTCAACCACGGTCTCGGTCACGGCGACGACGACGGCGACGGTCTCGGAACTGCCCCGGCACACGAAAGGACCCGCCTCCTGCTGAAGAAAGACGGGCCCTGACGTACGACTACGGGCTTTACAGGGGGACGACCTGGTCGGCCTGCGGACCCCGGTTACCCTGCGTCACCTCGAACTGGACGCGCTGGTTCTCGTCCAAAGTGCGGTACCCGGAGGTCTGGATAGCCGAGTAGTGCACGAAGACGTCCGGTCCGCCGCCGTCCACGGCGATGAATCCGAAGCCCTTCTCGGCGTTGAACCACTTCACGGTGCCCTGCTGGGGCATGTCTTTCTCCTTGCGGCAAAACCTGGGCCCACACCTCGCGGGCCCGTGCGGTCGCTGCGGAACGCTCTCGCCCCCGGTACGGTCCCGGAAAAGCCAAAACGCCCGCTGCCATCAGTCCGCGGGCGTCTGAACGATCGAGAACCACGACTGCAACCGACCGGACCACCGTATCACCGCTTCCGCGTAAAGCGGAGGAGCCGCAAGGCTCGCGATTCACCTCTCCGCGAACCATGCCGTTACCTGGCCGTTAAAGACTCCAACCGGTCTCGGTCAGGGTCTTGACAGCGTCCGTCGCCCCGGTGAGGCGGACGTTCGCGACGTCCCCGCGGCCCAGTGCCCACAGGACGAGTTCGCCGACCGGGCCGTGGACGCGGACGGCGCCGCGACCCCGTCCTGATGCGCGGACGCTCCGTCCGTCCGGCTGGACGAGCGTTACCCGAACATGAACTTTCCTTAGGACAAAGCGGGCAATTCTTATCCGTCGCCAGAGCAGTTCCTCTAGTTCCGGGGAGATCTCCCGCGGCTCCCAGTCAGGACGCGCGCGGCGGATGTCCTCATGGTGAACAAAGAACTCGACGCCGTTCGCGATTTTGTCCACGCCGGGAAGCGCGTACGGCGAGAACTTCGGCGGTCCCGACCGAAACCGTTCTACCAGACGGTCGAACGGAACGGTCCGCGCCGTACGGCGCCGCACGCGCTCGGAGTAGAAGGACAGCGGGGGCAGAAGTATTCCCGGTGCGGCGTCGGGACGCCCTTCCCGGACGATCAGATGCGCGGCGAGATCCCGCGCGTTCCAGCCGGCGCACTTGGTGGCCGCGTCCGGTCCGGCCTCGGCGAGGGCGTCGGCCAGCGCCCGCCGCTCGCGCCGGACGGGTTCGTCCTGCCGCTCGCGCCGGACGGGCCCGTCCTCCGGGGTGCTCATCGCCTGATCGTAGGCCGCGGCGGACGGGCCGGGAATAAGCGCGGGTGGCAAATGGTAGGCAATATCCAGGCCCGCAAACCCCCACAACCCCGTTCGCAGGGGGACATTTCCCGGGCGCCAGCCGTGATCGAGGAGTCGCCGTGCCACCTGCGTCCAGACGGGTCAGCCCGCATGTCCTCCGGGAGGGGATGGCCGTTCTGTGGGTCGCGGTGCGGGCCGAGCCCCGGGTCTTCGCGCTGTCGGTCCTCGCCAGCGCGCTGTACGCGGCGATGACCGTGGCGACCGCGACGGTGCTCGGCTGGGCGACCGAGGAGGTCGTGCTGCCGGCGTTCGAGTCGGGGGACACGACGGCCGGGTCGCTGGCCGGGGCGGCCGTGCTGATCGTCGGGGTCGCGCTGCTGAAGGCGGTCGGCGTGGCGGGACGCCGGTTCTACGCGGGCCTGATGCAGTACCGCCTGCAGGCCGAGTACCGGCGTGCGGTGACGCGGCAGTACCTGCGGCTGCCGCTGGCGTGGCACCACCGGCATCCGACGGGGCAGCTGCTGTCGAACGCCAACGCGGACGTGGAGGCGGTGTGGGCGCCGATCGCGCCGCTGCCGATGGCGGTCGGCGTGGTGTTCATGCTGCTGATCGCCGCGGTGTCGATCATGGTCACGGATCTGGTCGTGGCCGGGGTCGGGTTCCTGGTGTTCCCCGCGATCGCGCTGATCAACGTCGTGTACCAGCGGCGGCTGTCGCCGGTGGCGACCCGCGCCCAGCAGCTGCGCGCGGAGGTCAGCGAGGTCGCGCACGAGAGCTTCGAGGGCGGCCTGGTCGTCAAGACCCTCGGCCGCGAGGAGGCCGAGACGGAGCGGTTCGCCGGGCGGGCGGAGGCGCTGCGGGACGCGAACGTCGCGGTCGGCCGGATCCGCGGGCTGTTCGACCCGGTGCTGGAGGCGCTGCCGAACCTGGGCGTGCTCGCCGTCCTGCTGATCGGGTCGCTGCGGCTGGAGTCGGGGGCGATGTCGCCGGGCGACCTGGTGAACGTCGCGTACCTGTTCACGCTGCTGTCGTGGCCGATCAGGGCGCTGGGCTGGGTGCTGGGCGAGGTGCCGCGCAGCGTCGTCGGCTGGGAGCGGGTCCGGAGCGTCCTGGACGCGACGGGCTCCCTGCCGTTCGGGGACGGCTCCCTGGACGGGGCGGGGAAGGCGACGTCGCTGGAGGTCAGGGACGTCCGGTTCGCCTACGAGTCCGCGGCGGGGGACGGCGACGCGGCGGGACGGCCCGTCCTGCACGACGTGTCGTTCGCCGCGTCCCCCGGCCGGACGATCGCGGTCGTCGGCCCGACGGGCTCCGGCAAGTCGACGCTCACCTCGCTGCTCGTCCGGCTGGTCGACCCGGCAGGCGGGGCGGTGCTCCTGGACGGCGTCGACCTGCGCGACGTCCGGCGGGGCGGGGTCGCCGAGACGGCCGCGCTCGTCCCGCAGCAGACGTTCCTGTTCGACGACACCGTCCGCGGGAACGTGACGCTCGGCCTGGACGTCCCCGACGAGCGGGTCTGGGAGGCGCTCCGGCTGGCGCAGGCCGAGGGGTTCGTCGCGGCGCTCTCCGGCGGGCTCGACACGCGGGTCGGGGAGCGGGGGGCGACGCTGTCGGGCGGGCAGCGGCAGCGGCTGGCGCTCGCGCGGGCGCTGGTCAGGCGGCCCCGGCTGCTCGTCCTGGACGACGCGACGTCCAGCGTCGACCCGCAGGTGGAGGCCCGCATCCTGCGAAGCCTCCGGGACGCGCAGTCCGCGGCGGCGGGCGGCGCGACCGTCGTGGTCGTCGCCTACCGCAAGGCGACGATCGCGCTGGCCGACGAGGTCGTCTACCTGGAGCACGGCCGCGTCACCGCCCGCGGCTCCCACGCGGACCTGCTGGAGCGGTCCGAGGGCTACCGCAACCTCGTCACCGCCTACGAGCGGGCCGAGGCCGAACGGGCGGAGGCGGAACAGGCCGACGCGGAACAGGCGGACGCGGAACGGACGGCGGTCGAAGGCGGAGAGGAGGCCCTGACATGACGGTTGCCAGTGGGACGGGGCTCAGCGAGACCGCGACGACGGAAGGCGCCCTGAGCACGCTCAAGCGGGGCGTCCTGCTGAGCCCGGAGTTCAGCGCGGGGCTGGCCGGGACGCTGATCCTCGCGCTGCTGTCCACGGCCGGACGCGTGGTGGTGCCGATCGCCGTCCAGCAGACGATCGACAAGGGCCTCGGCGGCGACGGCGGCGGCCCCGACATCGGGTTCGTCCGGACGGCGGTGGCGCTGTGCGCGGTGGCCGTGCTGGTGACGGCCGTGTGCGCGTACCTGATGAACGTCCGGCTGTACAAGACGTCCGAGGGCGGCCTGGCGGGGCTGCGGATCAAGGCGTTCCGGCACGTGCACGACCTGTCGATGCTGACCCAGAGCGGCGAGAAGCGCGGCGCGCTGGTGTCGCGGGTGACCGGCGACGTCGACCAGATCAGCCAGTTCATGCAGTCGGGCGGGCTGATGTTCATCGTGTCGATCGGGCAGCTGGTCGTCGCGAGCGTGCTGATGCTCGTCTACTCGTGGCAGCTGGCCCTGCTGGTGTGGCTGGCGTTCCTGCCGCTGGCGTGGGCGCTGCGGCACTTCCAGCGGATCCTGTCCGCGGCGTACATGGGGGTGCGGGAGAAGATGGGCGACCTGCTGGCCGCGGTCAGCGAGTCCGTCGTCGGAGCCCCGGTGATCCGCGCGTACGCGTCCGAGGACCGAACCGGACGGCGCGTGAACGAGACCGTCGACGCCCACCGCGACGCGCAGACCGGCGCCCAGGCCATGGTCGCGCTGACCTTCCCGGTCAGCGAGCTGGTCGCCGCCGTCGCGACCGCCGCCGTCGTCATCGCCGGGACGCTCCTCGGCATCGGCGGGCACCTGTCGGCCGGTGAGCTCATCGCGTTCCTGTTCCTGGTCACGCTGTTCGTCAGCCCGATGCAGACCGCCACCGAGGTGTTCAACCAGGCCCAGAACGCGATCGCGGGCTGGCGGCGGGTGCTGAGCGTGCTGGACACCGTCCCCGACGTGGCCGACCCCGGCGACGGCGGCGAGACGCTGCCGCGCGGGCCGATCGAGGTGCGGTTCGAGTCCGTCGGGTTCGCCTACCCGGGCGGGCCGCCCGTCCTGCACGACGTGACCGTGGACATCGCGCCGCGCAGCCGCGTCGCGGTCGTCGGCGAGACCGGCTCGGGCAAGACGACGTTCGCCAAGCTCCTCACCCGGCTCATGGACCCGGCGTCCGGACGGGTCCTCGTGGACGGCGTGCCGCTCGACCGGATCCGGTTCTCGTCGCTGCGCGAGCGGATCGTCATGGTGCCGCAGGACGGTTTCCTGTTCGACGCGTCCCTGGCGGACAACGTCCGGTACGGCCGGCCGGACGCGTCCGACGCCGACCTCGTCCTCGCCCTGACCGAGCTGGGCCTCGCCGACTGGCTCGACGGGCTCCCCGGCGGCCTGGGCACGCCCGTCGGGCAGCGCGGCGAGTCGCTGTCGGCGGGCGAGCGGCAGCTCGTCGCCCTGGCCCGCGCCTACATCGCCGACCCGGACCTCCTCGTCCTGGACGAGGCCACGTCCGCCGTCGACCCGGCCACGGAGGTCCGCATCCAGCGCGCCCTGGACGGCGTGACCCGGGGCCGCACCGCGATCTCCATCGCACACCGGCTCTCCACCGCCGAGGCCGCAGACGAGGTCATCGTGTTCGACGCGGGACGCATCGTCCAACGCGGCCCACACGCCGAACTCGTCGCCGAGGAAGGCGTCTACGCCGACCTGCACTCGTCCTGGATCAGCCAGCGAACCCTGTGACCGAACGGGCCCGCGACACGGAAAGAAGGCGCTCCGCTGCGAAGACAGCCCTAAAGCACTTGCCCGTTATCTGGTCTCGTGCGCATTCTGGCGTGGTGAGTAACGAGGTCGTGTTGGAATCGGCGAGCACGCTGCACGGTCAGTTGCAGCGGGGGCTCGGGAGGGCCGCGCGGCGCGCGGCGGACAGGCCGGGCGCGGGCGAGTACGTCTACGACTGCATCCGGCGGGATCCGCGGTGGGACCGCCAGTGCGAGTCACGGCGGCTGTATTACGCCCGGTTGATGGTCGATCTGGAGATGCCGACGGGGCCCGTGGCGGCGCATCTGTTCGACCCGTCCGACCAGGCCGACGCCGACGAATGGCGGGTCGACCTGGCGCTGGGCGTCCTCGCCGACCTGGTGCGGCTGAGCCGGCGGGAGGCCGCGGCGCCGCTGCGGCGGTACGCCGAGGAGGGCGCGCAGTGGTTCGACGCCGTCGAGGAGCTGATCGATCTTGAGGACCCCGCGCTGACCGTGGGTTTGGACGAGCTGGTCGCCGCCCGCTGCGACGAGTCGGATCTGGCGCTGCTGATCCCGGCGCACCACAACCCGGTGATCGAGTCGTGGGCGGCGCGGCAGCCGCGGATAGCCGAGGCGCTGGCGCGCCAGCGGGAGGCCGGACGGGCGGCGCGCCGGGCGATGGTCGCCGCGCCCGGACGGGACGCGCAGAGCGAGGCCGAGCTGCTGGACGTCGCGCGACGCCGCGGCGAAGGGGCCATCGGCGCGATCTTCGAGCTGGGCCGACGCCGGACGCTCGCGCTGCTCGACCTGGCCGAGGAGCTGCTGCCGCAGCGGCCCAGCAGGTACGGCGGGGCGGTGTGCCGGGCGCTGCGGGAGTACGGCCCCGAGACGCTGCCACGCGCGCGCGCGTGGGCGACGCAACGCGGCGGCTGCGAGGACATGGGGCTGAGCATCCTCGCCCGCTACGGCACCCGCCAGGACGTCCCGCTCCTCATGGACGAGCTGCACGTGGCCCTGGACCGGCGCGAGTGGCGCGCCGCCGCCAGCCCCATCGAAGGACTCGGACGCCTCCGCGCCGGCGAGGCCGTCCCGCTGCTGAAATCCGCTTGGACCGAGTCGACGTACGCGTTCCTGAGACCCAGAATCCTGACCGCGCTGACGAGGACGGCCCCGCACACCGCCGAGTCCTACACCGTCGAGGGGCTGTGGGACTGCGAGGAGGGCGTCCGGCTGGAGGCGGCGCAGTTCGCGCCGATCACCCGCGACACGGAGATCCGCCTGCAGCGGCTGCATCACGACACGTCCGAGGAGCCCGGCGTCCGGGCGGCCGCCGCGGCCCGTCTCGTGGCCTGAACCCGTCCGAATGAACCCCGCCGGGGCGGGGCGCGTATTCAACACCCGAATCGCGCATCTCACCCCGGAGGAAGAGCGATGGGTTCCCGACACCACCTGCGCCTGACGAAACACGCATTCCTGTGCGCCGCGGCGGTGGCGTTGCCGCTGGCCGCCGGCTGCTCCGCGAAATCGGACGCGGCCGGCGGCGAGGGCAAGGTCGCCGAACCGGCGAGCCTGGCGCAGCTCGCCCAGCAGACCAGCTGCTCGCTGACCGGCCAGCGGAAGGTGAAGGACCTGGAGCAGGGGAACTGCAAGACCTCCCAGGGGCGCTACGTCCTGCTCAGCTTCACCACCGACAACGGCATGAACGCCTGGCTGCGCGAGGCCAAGCCGTGGGGCGGCGTGTATCTGGTCGGGGCGCGCTGGGTGGTGGTGAGCCAGCAGCCGACCCTGGAGACGCTCCGCAAGGACCTTGGCGGCAAGATCGTCCACGGCGACAACCACGGCGGCGGCGGCGGGGCGAGCCACGGCACGACCCACGGAACGGGCCACGGCTGACCCGGCCGGGCCCGCGCCAGGCTGAGCCGGGCGAGGGCAAACACCGGCGGCCGGTCAGGGCCAGGGCGGGAACGGGCCCGTCAGGGCGTCCGGGCCTCGGTTCCGTGCTCGTCGGCGTCGTCCGCCGCTTCGTCCTCGCCGCGCACCAGCAGGACGCCCCAGCGTTCGAGCGCGGGGCCGACGCGCGCCAGGATCCGGCGCGCGGCCAGCCCGCGGCCGACCATGCCCGGGTGCAGCAGCCGATGGCCGGGACCGTCGACGATGACCCGGACGGCCGCGACCGGACGGCTCCCCGCCCGCGCCGCGACCACGGCGGACTCCATGTCCGCCGCCCGCGCGCCCTGCGCGGCCCAGATCGCCCGCTCCTTCCCGCGGACGACGTGGTCGGTGGTCACGAGCGGCCCGACCTGCACGCTCAGGCCGTCCCTGATGAGCTCCTCGGCGAGCAGGCGCGGCGCGGCGCACGGCACCGGGTCGGCGCACGGTCC
This sequence comes from Actinomadura sp. 9N215, assembly GCF_044326345.1. Lineage (NCBI taxonomy): Bacteria > Bacillati > Actinomycetota > Actinomycetes > Streptosporangiales > Thermomonosporaceae > Actinomadura > Actinomadura sp. 9N215. The sequence goes on from NZ_JBIRBA010000019.1 coordinate 25,725, forward strand.
CATCCCCTGGGGAGGGTCGGCCCCGCTCGCGCCCCGGGACGGCCCGGAGCCGCGGATCTCGTCGGCCACCAGGACGTCCCCGGGGCGCAGCCGCTCGTCGAGCGCGCCCCCGAAGCCGACGATCACGAGCGCGGCGCTGGCGGCCGGCAGCCGGTCGGCGCGGCGGGCCCGGTAGCCGACGACCACGACCGGCGTGCGGACGAGGCCGCGGCGGACCGCGCGGGCCTCCACGCCCAGCGCCGCGCACACCACGGGCCCCACCATCGGCCGCGACTCCCCCGCGTCGTCACTGGTCACCGGTCCAGCGAAACACGGCGGCGGCGGAAGATCCAGTCGCGTCACCGCGCGGTACTACATCGGCCGGCCGCGGATCCGCCTTCGGGATGGCGCAGCCATCGGGAGCGTGGCCCTAGACTCCCCGGCATGACCTCCTTTCCCGTTCGGCGGAAGCTGGCCGTCCTGCCGTTCGTCCTGCTGCCGCTCGGCGCCGTGGCCGCGTGCAGCGGCGAAGGCAACAACGCCACCACCGACTGCGGCGTGAACTCCTGCACGGTGACGTTCGACCGCGGCGTCGACGCGAACGCCTCCATCCTCGGCATCAAGGCCGAGCTGGTGAAGGTGCAGGGCCAGATGGTCACGCTCAAGATCGCGGGCCAGACGGTGACGGTGCCCGTCGGCGAGGGCGAGCAGGCCGAGGGGTTCGACGTCTCGGTCCAGTCCGTCACCAAGGACAAGGTCGTCGTCAAGATCTCCGGCGGCGGGGGCGGCTGATCCGGCCGGACGCGCTAGGCTTTCGCTCATGCGTTCGATGAACGTGGCGGAGCGCCGCGCCCGGCTCGGCGTCCGCCACCGCCTGTCCCCCGTCGCCAGGACCGACGACGTCGCCGGTATCGCGCGGTCGATGGTGGTACTGCACGCCACCGACCCGGCCACCGTGTACCTGTCGGTCGCGGCACGCAGCGTCGACGCGGTCCCCGGGGCGGTGGAGCGGGCCCTGTACGACGACCGCACGCTGCTGCGGATGCTCGCGATGCGCCGGACGATGTTCGTCGCGCCCGTCGAGCTCGTCCCGGTGCTGCAGGCGTCCACGGCGAACGCGCTGGCGGTCAAGCAGCGCGCCACCTATGCCCGCATCATCGAGCGGGGCAGCGACATCCCCGACGTGCCCGCCTGGTTCGCGGAGGTCGAGAAGGCCGCGCACGCGGCGCTGCTGGCGCGCGGGGAGGCGACGGGCGCGCAGCTCAGCGCCGACGAGCCCCGCCTGCGGACGCAGGTCGACCCGGCGCCCGGCAAGCCGTACTCCAGGCCCACGAACGTCACCACCTGGATCCTGGTCACGCTCGGCTGCGAGGGCCTCGTCGTCCGCGGCCGCCCGAACGGGTCGTGGATCAGCAGCCAGTACAGGTGGTCGCCGATCGAGGCGTGGCTGCCCGGCGGCATCGAGGCCGTCCCGGCCGGGCCGGCCCGCGCCGAGCTCGTCCGCCGCTGGCTGCGCGCGTTCGGCCCCGCCCCGGTCTCCGACCTCAAGTGGTGGACGGGCTGGAACGCCGGCGACGTCAAGAAGGCCCTCGCGCTCCTCGACGTCACCGAGGTCGACCTCGGTGACGGCGGCACCGGGCTCGCGCTGTCCGACGACCTGGAGCCCGAGCCCGCGCCCGACCCGTGGGCGGCGCTGCTGCCCGCCCTCGACCCGACGCCGATGGGCTGGCAGGAGCGCGGCTGGTTCCTCGGCGGCCACGGTCCGCGGCTGTTCGACCGGAACGGCAACATCGGCCCGTCCGTCTGGTGGGACGGCCGGATAGTCGGCGGCTGGGCCCAGCGCAAGGACGGCGAGATCGCCGTCCGCGTCCTGGAGGACGTCGGCGCCGACGCGCGGGCCGCGATCGAGCGGGAGGCCGCGCGGACGGCGGCCTGGTACGGCGACGTCCGCGCGACACCCCGGTTCCGCACCCCGCTGGAACGCGAACTGACGTCCTGACGCGGGTCCGGCACCGGGCGCGGTCAGTAGTCGTAGCGCGGCGGAGTGTCGACGGGCGGGGTGTCGACCGGCGGGGCGGCGACGGGGGCGGCCCTGCGTTTCGCGCCGCCGCGCCGGACGATGACGACCGTGAACACGATGGCCGCGGAACCCGTGAGGCCGGCCGCGACCAGGAGGGCGAGGCCCAGGTAGGCGTAGGCGGTGTCGTCCGGCGTCACCAGGATGGTCTCGTCGGTGCCGCGGCAGGTGAGCAGGGCCGTCCCGGAGACGGGCGCCTCGAACGAGGCGGTGTAGCGGTACGACGCGTGCTCGGACGCGCTCCACGAGTTCTTCCGCGTCAGCTGGATGGGCCCGGACCGGCCGTCCACCTCGACCGAGCACGCGAACGGCGACGGCCCGCCGGTGCGCACGTAGAGGAAGTAGCCGTACCCGCGCGACAGCTCGATCGTCACCCCGGCCGCGGGGTTCCCGGACGCGGACGGGCCGTCCGCGGCCTCCGAGTCGTCCCAGACGAACGCGACGACGATGGCGAACCCGATGGCCGCCACCAGTAACAGGACGACCGGCAGGGCGTACCAGCCGGCGGACGGCCTGATCGGCGGCGGCGGAGCAGGAGGACCCCACGAGGGCCCCGGCACCGGCCCGCCAGGCTGGCCCGGCCCCATGGGCGGCGGACCCATCGGCGGATTCGACCCGGGCCACATATGTCCCCCTATGGAGCCGGCGGTGCGGTACACAACGATTCCAGAGAACCCCGTACCCGCCAAGGGCGCCCGTCAGGACGCGGCGGCGACCGCGGTCGCGGGACCGGTTACCTTACTAGGGAGTAGCGAAATCGGCGGAGACGGAGGCGGCATGGCGCCCTGGGACCGACTGCCCACTCCGCCGATCAAGCTTCCCCGGCCCCGCGGGCTGGCCCCGTACACCGTCCGGCGCGACCTGCCGGTGCCCATGCCGGACGGCGTGACGCTGCTCGCCGACCGGTACGTCCCGTTCGGGGTCGAGCGCCCGCCCACGATCCTGGTGCGGACCCCGTACGGGCGGCGCGGCCCGGCGGCCCTGGCCAACGGGCTGCCGTTCGTCCCGTTCGGTTTCCAGCTGGTCGTGCAGAGCGTGCGCGGGACGTCCGGGTCCGGCGGCGAGTTCGACCCGCTCGGCCGGGAACGGGACGACGGGCTGGCGACCGTCGAGTGGCTGAAGCGGCAGCCCTGGTTCCACGGCACGTTCGGCGCGTTCGGGCCCAGCTACCTCGGCTACGCGGCGTGGGCGATCGCGGCGGCGGCGGGTCCCGAGCTGAAGGCGATGTCGCTGCAGATCACCGCGTCGTCGTTCCGGGACGCCGCCTACGTGGGCGGGTCGTTCGCGCTGGAGTCCGCGCTCACCTGGACGGACCTGACGCACCGGCAGCGGCGGCCCCTCGGCATGCTCACCGCGCCGCTGACGTCCCGGCGCCGCGCCGTCCGGGCCGCGCGGTCCGGCCGCCCCCTGTCGGAGCTGGACGTGCTCGCCGGCGGCCGGTCCATGCGCTTCTACCAGGACCTCCTCGCCAACCACACCGCCGCCGAGAACGGGTACTGGGACGACCGCGACTTCAGCGGCACCGTCGGGGACGTCGCCGCGCCCGTCACCCTCCTCGGCGGCTGGTACGACGTGTTCCTGCCCTGGCAGCTCAAGGACTACCTCGCGCTCCGCGCCGCCGGGCACACCCCGTACCTGACCATCGGGCCGTGGTGGCACACCGACGCCCGCCACGGCCTGGTGACGATCCGCGAGTCGCTCGCCTGGTTCCGCGCGCACCTGCTCGGCGACCCGTCCGGGCTGCGGCGCGACCCCGTCCGCGTCTACGTCACCGGCGCCGGCGAATGGCGGCACTACCGCGACTGGCCGCCGCCCGGGACGCGCCAGGCGGCATGGCGCCTGCACGCGGGCGGCGGCCTCGGCGAGGACGGCCCGCGGGACGCCCCCGCGAGCACGTACCGCTTCGACCCGGCCCGCCCGACGCCCGCGCTCGGCGGCCCGACCCTGCTCGGCAGCTCCCGCCCGGTCGACAACCGGCGGCTGGAGCGGCGTCCCGACGTCCTGGTGTTCACCTCCGCCGCCCTCGCCGCCGACCTGGACGTCGTCGGCCCGGTGGGCGCCGACCTGTTCGTCCGGTCCGACCGGGAGCACACGGACTTCGTCGTCCGGCTCTGCGACGTCGCGCCGGACGGGACGTCCCGCAACGTCTGCGAGGGCGGCCTGCGCCTGCCCGCCGCCGCGGCGAAGCCCGTCGGGACGGACGGCGTCCGCCGCATCGCCGTCGACCTGTGGCCGACCGGGCACCGGTTCCCGCGCGGGCACCGCGTCCGCGTCCACGTCACGAGCGGCGCGCACCCGAAGGTCGCCGCGAACCCCGGCACCGGCGAGCCCCTCGCCACCGCGACCCGGATGGTCACGGCCCACCAGGAGGTCTTCCACGACCCGGACCGTCCGTCCGCGATCATCCTCCCGATCGTGGAACGGTCCGCCGAGGCGACCGTCCCCGCCCCCGCCGAAGAGCCCGAGGAGCCCGAGGGGCCCGGGGAGAGCGCCTAGCGGTCGCTCAGCGGACGGGGTCGCCCGCGGCGCGGAGGGCCGCCTTGACCTCGGAGATCGTCAGTTCGCCGAAATGGAAGACGCTGGCGGCGAGGACGGCGTCCGCGCCCGCGGCCACGGCGGGCGCGAAGTGCTCCACGGCCCCGGCGCCGCCGCTGGCGATCACCGGCACGGTCACCGCCGCGCGGACGCGGCGCAGCAGCTCCAGGTCGAAGCCCGCCTTGGTGCCGTCGGCGTCCATGGAGTTCAGCAGGATCTCGCCGACGCCGAGGTCCTGGCCGCGGCGGGCCCACTCGATCGCGTCGAGGCCCGTGCCCCGGCGGCCGCCGTGCGTGGTGACCTCGAAGCCGGACTCGGTCCCGGCCGCGCGGCGGGCGTCCACCGACAGGACGACGCACTGCGACCCGAACCGGTGCGCGGCCTCCCGCAGGAACTCGGGGCGCGCGATCGCGGCGGTGTTGACGGACACCTTGTCGGCGCCCGCGCGCAGCAGCCGGTCGATGTCGTCGACGCTGCGGACGCCGCCGCCGACCGTGAGCGGGATGAACACCTGCTCGGCGGTCCGCCGGACGACGTCGTAGGTGGTGGAGCGGTCGGCGCTGGACGCGGTGATGTCCAGGAACGTCAGCTCGTCGGCGCCTTCGGCGTCGTACCGGCGGGCCAGTTCGACGGGGTCTCCGGCGTCCCGCAGGTTCTGGAAGTTGACGCCCTTGACCACGCGCCCGGCGTCGACGTCCAGGCACGGGATCACCCGCACGGCGACGGTCACCTGACCGCCGCCAGGGCCTGTTCCAGCGTGAACGCCTGCGCGTAGAGGGCCTTGCCGACGATCGCGCCCTCGACGCCGTCGCCGGCGAGCCCGGCCAGCGCACGCAGATCGTCCAGGGACGAGACGCCGCCGGACGCGATCACCGGCTTGTCGGTACGGGAGCAGACCTCGCGGAGCAGGCCGGTGTTGGGGCCGCGCAGGGTGCCGTCCTTGGTGACGTCGGTGACCACGTAGCGGGGGCAGCCGTCGTCCTCCAGGCGGGCGAGGACCTCCCACAGGTCGCCGCCCTCCCGCGTCCAGCCGCGCGCGGCGAGCGTGGTGCCGCGCACGTCGAGGCCGACCGCGATCCGGTCGCCGTGCGAGGCGATGATCTTCCGGCACCAGGCGGGGTCCTCCAGCGCGGCGGTGCCGATGTTGACGCGGGCGCAGCCGGTGGCGAGGGCCGCGTCCAGGGACGCGTCGTCGCGGATGCCGCCGGACAGCTCCACCTTCACGTCCAGCCGCCCGGTGACCTCGGCGAGCAGCTCCCGGTTCGAGCCGCGGCCGAACGCGGCGTCCAGGTCGACCAGATGGATCCACTCCGCGCCCGCCCGCTGCCAGGCGAGCGCAGCCTCCAGCGGCGATCCGTAGGAGGTCTCGGTGCCGGCCTCGCCCTGGACCAGGCGGACGGCCTGGCCGCCGGCGACGTCAACGGCGGGAAGGAGCGTCAAGGACATGCGGAAACCCTATCGAGGCAGAGGGAAGGGGACGTTCAGGCGAGCGTGGTCAGCCAGTTGCGGAGCAGCTCGGCGCCCGCGTCGCCGGACTTCTCCGGATGGAACTGCGCGGCGCACAGGGGCCCGTTCTCGACGGCGGCGACGAACCGGTCGCCGTGCTCGGCCCACGTGACCAGCGGCGGCTCGATGACGCCGGTCGGGTCGGGCTCCAGCTCCCACCTGCGGACCGCGTAGGAGTGGACGAAGTAGAACCGCGCGCCCTCCAGCCCCCGGAACAGGACCGAGCCCTCGGGGACGTCGACGGTGTTCCAGCCCATGTGCGGCACGACCGGCGCGTCGAGGCGGTCGACGGTGCCCGGCCACTCGTCGCAGCCCTCGGCGGTGACGCCGTGCTCGATGCCCTTGGTGAACAGGATCTGCATGCCGACGCAGATCCCGAGGACGGGCCGTCCCCCGGCGAGCCGCCGTCCGATGATCTGGTCGCCGCGGACGGACCGCAGCCCCGCCATGCACGCCGCGAACGCGCCGACGCCCGGGACGACGAGGCCGTCCGCGGCGAGCGCGGCGTCCCAGTCGGCGGTGACGGTCACGTCCGCGCCGGCTCGGGCCACGGCGCGCTCGGCCGAGCGCAGGTTCCCCGACCCGTAGTCCAGGATGACGATCTCGCTCACAGCCACAGCACGCCCCCGGTGAAGGTGAGCGCCGCGAGCACGAACACGACCAGCGCGGCGATCTTCAGGCCCTGCTTGACGAAGCTGTACACGCCCGCCAGCAGGAACGCCGCCACCGCGAAGACCGCGACGTTGCCGTAGGTGAAGTGCAGGTCGCCGATGTCCACGGCTACAGGGCCCCCTTGGTGGACGGGATGCCGTGCACCTTCGGGTCGAACGCCACCGCGTCGCGCAGCGCGCGGGCGAGTGCCTTGAACTGCGCCTCCACGATGTGGTGCGCGTTCCGCCCGTACGGGACGTGGACGTGCAGCGCGATCCGGGCGTTCGACACGAACGACTCGAAGACGTGCCGGGTCATCGTGGTGTCGTACTCGGGGCCGATCATCGGGGCCATGCCGTCCGGCTCGACGTGCACGAGGTAGGGGCGGCCGGAGACGTCCACGGTGACCTGCGCGAGCGCCTCGTCCAGCGGGACGGACGCGTCCGCGAACCGGTGGATCCCCGCCTTGTCGCCGAGCGCCTCCCGGAACGCCTGGCCGAGCGCGATCGCGGTGTCCTCGATGGTGTGGTGGCTGTCGATGTGCAGGTCGCCGGTGGTCTTGACGGTCAGGTCGAACGACCCGTGCTTGCCGAGCTGGGTCAGCATGTGGTCGAAGAACCCCACGCCGGTCGCCACGTCGACGTGCCCGGTGCCGTCCAGGTCGATCTCGACGAGGACCTGCGTCTCCCCGGTCCCGCGTTCGACTCGTCCCTTGCGCGTCACAGACTCTCCTTCAATGTTTCCTTCAGGCCTTCAGTGTCTCGCTCAGCGCGGTGCGGAAGGCGGCCATCTCGTCCGGGGTGCCGACGCTGACCCGCAGCCACTCGGGCGGCCCCACCTCCCGGATCAGCACGCCGCGCTCCAGCAGGCCCTCCCAGACCGCGCGGCGGTCGGGGAACGTTCCGAACAGGACGAAGTTGGCGTCGGAGTCGGCCACCCGGAACCCCCCGGCGCGCAGCCACGCGACGAGATCGTCGCGTTCGCGGCGGAGCGCGTCGACGCCGCCGAGCAGTTCCTCGCCGTACGCGAGGGCGGTGCGCGCGACGGCCTGGGTGACGGCCGACAGATGATACGGCAGCCGGACGAGCAGCAGCGCCTCGACCACGGCGGGGTCGGCGGCGAGGTAGCCGAGCCGGGTCCCGGCCATGGCGAACGCCTTGGACATCGTCCGGGTGACGATCAGCCGGGGGCGGCCGTCCAGCAGCGTCAGCGCGGACGGCGTCTCAGCGCGGCGGAACTCCGCGTACGCCTCGTCGACGACGACCATGCCCGGCGCGACCTCCAGCACCGCCTCGATCGCCGCCAGCGGCAGCGCGGTGCCGGTCGGGTTGTTCGGCGAGGTCAGGAACACGATGTCGGGCCGGTTCTCCTGGACGGCGGCGACGGCGCGGGCCGGTCCGAGGCCGAAGTCCTCGTCGCGGAAGGCGTTCACCCAGCGCGTCCCGGACACCCCGGTGATGATCGGGTGCATCGAGTAGGACGGCTCGAAGCCGAGCGCGGTGCGGCCCGTCCCGCCGAACGCCTGCAGGATCTGCTGGATGATCTCGTTGGAGCCGTTCGCCGCCCACACCCCGTCGGCGCCGAGGCCGACGCCCGGCGTGTCGGCGTTCAGGAAGGCGGCGAGGTCCTCGCGGAGCGCGGCGGCGTTCCGGTCGGGGTAGCGGTTCAGGGTTCCGGCGACGTCCATGACGGCCTCGCCGAGGGCCTTCACCAGCCGCTCGGACGGCGGGTACGGGTTCTCGTTGGTGTTCAGCGCGTACGGGACGTCCAGCTGCGGCGCGCCGTACGGTTCGCGGCCGCGTAGGTCGTCGCGCAGCGGCAGGTCGCCGAGCGAGCTCACGACGGGACCTCCCAGTCGAAGCGCGCCTTCAAAGCGGCGCCGTGGGCGGGCAGGTCCTCGGCCTCGGCGAGCGCGACGACGCGTCCGGTGGCCTCGGCGAGCGCGTCCCGGTCGTACTCGACGACGTGCACGCCCCGCAGGAACGACTGGACCGACAGCCCGGACGAGTGGCACGCGCACCCGCCGGTCGGCAGCACATGGTTGGACCCGGCGAGGTAGTCGCCGAGCGACACCGGCGCGTGCCGCCCCACGAAGATCGCTCCGGCGTTGCGAACGCGGGCGGCGACGGCGGCCGCGCCGGCGGTGTGGATCTCCAGGTGCTCGGCGGCGTAGGCGTCCACGACCTTCAGGCCGGCTTCGACGTCGTCCACGAGGACGATCCCGGACTGCCGCCCGGCGAGCGCCTCGGTGATCCGCTCGGTGTGCCGGGTGCGGGCGACCTGCGCCTTCAGCTCGGTCTCGACCTCGTCGGCCAGCCGCACCGAGTCGGTGACCAGGACGGCGGCGGCGAGCGTGTCGTGCTCGGCCTGGCTGATCAGGTCGGCGGCGACGTCCACTGGGTCCGCGGTCGCGTCGGCGAGGATCGCGATCTCCGTCGGGCCGGCCTCGGCGTCGATGCCGATCACGCCCTTGAGCAGCCGCTTCGCGGCGGCGACGTAGACGTTGCCGGGCCCGGTGACCAGGTCGGCGCGCGGGCACTCGTCGGTGCCGTGGGCGAACATCGCGATCGCCTGCGCGCCGCCGGCCGCGTACACCTCGTCCACGCCGAGCAGCGCGCACGCCGCCAGGATCGCCGGGTGCGGCAGCCCGCCGAACTCGCGCTGCGGCGGCGAGGTGACGGCCAGCGACCCGACGCCGGCCTCCTGCGCCGGGACGACGTTCATGACCACGCTGGACGGGTACACGGCCCGCCCGCCCGGCACGTACAGCCCGACGCGCCCGACCGGGATCCACCGCTCGGTGACCGTCCCGCCGGGCACGACCTGCGTCGTGACGTCGGCGCGCCGCTGGTCGCGGTGGACGAGCCGCGCCCGCCGGATGCTCTCCTCCAGCGCGTCCCGGACGGCCGGATCAAGCTCGGCCAGCGCCCGGTGGACGGTCTCCACCGGAACGCGGACGCTCTCCAGCTCGACCCCGTCGAACGCCTTCGTGTACTCCCGTACCGCGTCCGAGCCGCGATGGCGCACGCCGTCGCAGATGGGCCGCACCTTCTCCAGGGCGGCCTCGACGTCGAGCTCGGCGCGGGGCAGCACGGAGCGCAGGTCGCCGGGAAGCGAGCCGCGCAGGTCGATACGGGAAATCACCCGTCCAGTCTACGGAGTGGCCCCAACCCCTCGCGCAGTGTCTGCCCAGGGGGGCGACCCCCTGGAACCCCCGTCACCGGCCGGTGGACCGTTTCCCGAGCCGCTGGCGCGTCTCGTGAAACGGCGCTTCCAACCCAGGGGGGCGACCCCCTGGAACCCCCGTCACCGGCCGGTGAACCGTTTCCCGAGCCGCTGACGCGTCTCGTGAAACGGCCCCCCGACCGGCGGGTCGTGCGGCCTCCGGCGCTGGGCGCCTCCGGCCGCACGACCCGTGGCCCCGGCTGAGGTCTTTGTGCGGGGGTGTCAGACGCGGAGGTCGGCGTCCAGGACGGTGACGGCCGTGCCGGACAGGACGACCCGGTCGCCGCGCAGCGCCACGTGGACGTACCCGCCGCGCGCCGACGCCTGGTAGCCGGTCAGCGTGTCCCGGCCGAGGCGCCGGGCCCAGTGCGGGGCGAGGGCGCAGTGGGCCGAGCCGGTGACCGGGTCCTCCCCGTCGCCGGGCAGGACGCGCGGCGCGAAGAAGCGGGACACGAAGTCGTGCCCCCGTCCCGCCCCCACCGCCGTGACGATCACGCCGCGGGCGTCGATCTCCGCGAGCGCCCGGGTGTCGGGGGCGACCTTGCGGACGGCCGCCTCGTCCTCGACCTCGACGATCAGGTCGTTCTGGACGTTGCGCCCGACGGCGGCAACCGTGACGCCGAGCGCGTCCGCGAGGCCCGCGGGGACGTCGGCGGGCTCGGCCGGGCAGGCGGGGAAGTCCATGGACAGCCGCCCGGTCCCGTCCCGGGTGACGGTGAGGACGCCGCTCTTCAGCGTCCGGAACCGGATCGGGCGGCCGGACGCGACCACGCCGGTCTCGTAGAGCGCGTGCGCGGCGGCCATCGTGGCGTGGCCGCACAGCGCGACCTCCATGACCGGCGTGAACCAGCGAAGCTCGAAATCCGCCGCGCCATCCCGGGGGGACGACCCCCCAGACCCCCCGGCCGCGTCTTCGACGGACCGGACGAAAGCGGTCTCGGAGTGCTTCATCTCGGCGGCGACCCGCCGCATCCACTCCGGGTCGGCGGCGCCGGGCGGCAGGCACACGCCGGCAGGGTTGCCGGCGAACGGGCGGTCGGTGAAGGCGTCCACGACGAGCATCCTCATGGGGACCGACGCTACCGACGATGACTTCCGCTTCACACTGTGAAAAATCGCCCCTTACCAAGATCATTGGACAGGACGTAGGCTTGCGCGGAAGGCGCTTTCCCGGCGGCGCCCCGACCGTGGAGCGACAGTGACCGAGCGGCTCGCCCTGTTCCCCCTGGGCACCGTGCTGTTCCCCGGCCTCGTGCTCCCCCTGCACCTGTTCGAGGACCGCTATCTCAGCCTGATCGGCGACCTCCTGGAACGGCCCGAGCCGCGCGGGTTCGGCGTCGTCGGCATCGAGCTCGGCCACGAGGTCGGCGAGGCCGCCGCGCACCGCCTCGCGGAGATCGGCTGCGTCGCCGAGCTGCGGGACGCGCGGCGGCACCCGGACGGCCGGTACGACATCGTGACGGTCGGCGCGCGCCGCTTCCGCCTCAAGGAACTGGACCGGTCCCGGCCCTACCTCCAGGGCGAGGTGGAGTTCCTCCCCGAGGAGCCGGGGGCCGACCCGGAGCCCGTCGCGGTGCGCGTCCGGCGGCTGTTCCGGCTGTACCGGCACCGGCTGATGGCCGCCGGGGCCGGCGCGTTCGAGAAGGGCGAGCCGCCGGACGACCCGGTCGCCCTGTCGTACGTGATCGCGGCGTCGCTCGTCCTGGACGGCCACGAGAAGCAGCGCCTGCTGGAGTGCGACGACGCGACGCTGCGCCTTGAGGCCGAGCGCGACCTGCTGGCCAGGGAGAACCGCATCCTGGACGTCCTCCCGATGATCCCCGCCGGGCAGTTCCTGGACGGGTCGTTCAACGCGAACTGACCCCGGCACGGCAGACTGCCCCCATGAGCAAGGCGAAGGGCGGCACCGGAAAAGGCGGCGCCGCGAAGGGCGGGACGGGCACCCCGGCGACCGTCGCCGCCGCGAAGGCGAAGATCGAGTTCACGCTGCACCCGTACGAGGCGGACCCGAACGCCGAGTCGTACGGCGAGGCGGCGGCCGACGCCCTCGGGATCCCGCACGGCCACATCTTCAAGACGCTGCTCGCCGAGGTCGACGGGCGGCTCACGGTCGGTGTCGTGCCCGTGTCGTCCAGCCTGGACCTGAAGGCCCTCGCGGCCGCGGCCGGCGGCAAGAAGGCCCGGATGGCCGAGCCGCGCGACGCCGAGCGCGCGACCGGGTACGTCGTCGGCGGGATCAGCCCGCTGGGCCAGCGCAGGCGGCTGCCGACCGTGATCGACGCGTCGGTGTCAGGGCTCGCGACCGTCTACGTCTCGGCCGGCCGGCGCGGACTCCAGATCGAACTCGTCCCCGCCGACCTCGTCCGCCTCACCGGCGCCCGCCTCGCCGCGATCGCCCGCGGGTAGCCGCCGGACGACCAGCTCCAGCAGCCCGTAGGCGGCGACCGCGGGCAGCGGCCAGAACACGAGGACGCCCTTGGCGCGCAGGTCGGCGACGCCGGTCACGGTCGTGCCGTCGCGCGCTGTCTGGACCGCGTCCTGGAACGCGTCGAGCCCGATCGTGTGGCCGATCTTCCAGGCCAGGACGGCCGCCGCCGTCCCTCCCACGGCCAGCCCGAGCAGCATTGCGACGTCGTCGCCGCGGCCGCCCGCCAGGAAGCCCGCGACGCCGCACAGCAGCCCCGCGACGAGGGCGATCAGGGCGAACCTGGCGTCGATGCCGATCGGGCCCTGACCTTCCGGTTGGGCAAGCAACGGCTCACCCTGGACTATTACGTATGTCACCTCGGGGACGGTCTTGGCCCACAGCACTCCCACGAGGGGGCCCGTCAGCGTCACGATGGCGGCGGTCACCGCCCAGGTCACCAAGAACCTCATCGCCGAGAGCCGCCCGGTGGGTCCCCGCACCTCGTACGCTCCTCGTTGGAAGTCCGCTGACAACGAAAGCCTAGCCTGTCCGATACGGCCCCATGATCGCCTCGACACTGGGATAATGTGCCCGACATGTCCGGATTCAGTCCCGCGTTCGAACGCCTCGGCGCCGCCCTGGCGGCCGTCGTGCTGCAGCAGCAGGAGACGCTCGCCGAGTTCCTGCCGCGCGAGGACTGGAGCGCCGACCTGACCGCCCGCACCTACTCCAGCGGCGGCGTCACCGTCCGGGTGTCGCTGCTCGGCAGCTACGCCGCGCGGGAGCGCACCTGGCTGTGGGGATGGGCGAACCCCCAGTTCGGCGACGCGCACCCCGCGGTCACCCCCACCCTCGTCATCCGGACGGTCGGCGAGCGGCTCGGCATCACCGAGTTCACCACCCCCGAGGTCGACCTCTCCTGGTACGAGGGCCCGGCCGGGCACGGCGGCGAGTTGATCGCGATGGCCGCGGGCGGCGTCCTCGGCGGCGCCGGCTACATCGGCGCAGGCTACGACGGCGGCTCCGCCTACCTGCACGTCGACGACCCGCAGGCCCCGCCCGCCCGCTGGGACCCGATCCCCCTCCCCCGCATCCTCGCGAACGCGACGAGCCTGTTCCCGCACGAGCCGCGCCTGACGCTCGCCGGGTTCCTGTCCCGCCACCGCGTCCCCTACCGCCAGACCGACCTGCTCACCGAGGCGCTCCTCCCCGGCGGCGCCACGGCCCGCGCCCGCTTCGACGGCCTCGGCCGCTTCGTCGACTGGCACGGAGAGCTGAGCACCGCCGCGCTGAGCACCTGACCCGGCGGCGCCGGCCCGTATCACTACTGATTCGGGCGCGGCCGGTGGCTCGGTAGCTTCGGCTGCATGACCTTCCGATTCGGCATCCAGCTCGCCCCGTCCGCCGCCGGGCTGGGCGAGGTCCGCGCCCTCGCCCGGCACGCCGACCGCGACGGGCTCGACCTGCTCGGCGTCCAGGACCACCCGTACGCGGCCGGCCAGGCCGACACGCTCGCGCTCATCGCGACCCTGCTCGCCGACACCGAGCGGCTGCGGGTGTTCCCGGACGTGGCGAGCCTGCCGCTGCGGGGTCCCGCCGTCCTGGCCAAGCAGGCCGCGACCCTCGACCTGCTCAGCGGCGGACGGTTCGAGCTCGCGCTCGGCGCGGGCGCGTTCTGGCCCGCCATCGCCGCGATGGGCGGCCCGGACCGGACCGCGGGGGAGGCGCTCCGGGCGCTGGAGGAGGCCATCGAGATCATCAGGGGCATGTGGCGTCCGGGCGAGACGGTCGAGGTCAGCGGCGCGCACTACACGGTGAAGGGCGTCCACGCGGGCCCCGCCCCGGCGCACCCGGTCGGCATCTGGCTGGGCAGCGTCGGCCCGAAGGCGCTCGCGCTCACCGGCCGCGTCGCGGACGGCTGGGCCGCGCCGATCCCGCACTACCTGCCGTACGAGACCTGGCGCGGGGCGCAGGACATCATCACCCGCGCCGCCGAGGACGCCGGACGCGACCCGTCCGCGATCACCCGCATCGCCCAGTTCGTCGGCCACATCACCGAAGCCCCGGCGCCCGTCCGGCTGGAGGGCGAGGAGCCCATCCGCACGGACGCGGCGGGCTGGGCCCGCGTCCTCGCCGACCTGGCCGCCGACACCGGCTTCGACACGTTCGTCTACTGGCCCGAGACCGCCGACGAGACACAACTCCTCCGCTGGACCCGAGAGGTCGCCCCCGCCACCCGCACCCTCCTGAACAACTGACCCGTCAGCCCAGGCAGGACGGGCCAAGGAGTTGTTTCAGGTCGCCCATCAGGGCCGGGGACGGGGCCACGCGGAGGCGGTCGTCCAGGCGGACGACCGTGGTCCGCGGGCCGTTCTGGACGTGGAGGTGCACCTCGGACCGGCCCGGGTGGGTGACCAGGACCTCCTTGAGCCGCGACACCATCGGGGGCGTGCACCGGCCGAGCGGCATCGTGACCGCGAACGGGCCGGTCGCGTCGGTGATCGTCAGGTCGGGCTGGGCGACCTCCATCGCGATGATCTTCGCGACGTCCTCGCGGCGGTCGAGGCGGCCCTTGACGATCAGGATCGCGTCCTCGGCGAGCAGCGTCGAGCACAGCTGGTAGGACGACGGGAAGCACAGCACCTCGATGGAGCCGCCGAGGTCCTCCAGCTGGAACATCGCCCACGAGTTGCCCTGCTTGGTGACCTTGCGCTGGAGGCCCGACAGCAGCCCGGCGACGACCACGACCTGGCCGTCGGGGCGCTCGCCCTCGTTCAGGACGGCGATCGTGCAGTCGGCCTCGCGTTCCAGGATGTGCTCGACGCCGAGGAGCGGGTGGTCGGAGACGTACAGGCCGAGCATCTCGCGCTCGAAGGCCAGGAGGGTCGTCTTGTCCCATTCCTCGGCTTCGGGGATGGCGACGGCGAACGCGTCGTCGCCGCCGTCCTCCTCCAGGGCGCCGAAGAGGGAGTCCTGGCCGACGGCCTCCTTGCGCTTGATGTCGATGACGGAGTCGATCGCCTGCTCGTGCACCATCAGCAGCGCCTTGCGCTGGTGGTCGAGCTCGTCGAACGCGCCCGCCTTGATCAGCGACTCCACGACCCGCTTGTTGCAGACGATCGGCGGGACCTTGCTGAGGAAGTCGTTGAAGTCGGTGTAGGCGCCCTTCTCCTTGCGGGCGGCGACGATGCCGTCCACGACGTTGGTGCCGACGTTGCGGACGGCCGACAGCCCGAACCTGATCTCGGTGTCGCCCAGCGGCGTGAAGTCGGCCTCGGAGGTGTTGACGTCCGGCGGCAGCACCTTCAGCCCCATCCGGCGGCATTCGGACAGGTAGAGGGCGCTCTTGTCCTTGTCGTCGCCGACGGACGTGAGCAGCCCCGCCATGTACTCGGCCGGGTAGTTCGCCTTGAGGTAGGCCGTCCAGTAGGAGACCAGCCCGTACGCGGCGGAGTGCGCCTTGTTGAACGCGTAGTCGGAGAACGGGACGAGGATGTCCCACAGCGTCTTGACGGCCTCCTTGGAGAAGCCGTTGTCGACCATGCCCTGCTCGAAGCCGACGAACTGGGCGTCCAGTTCCGCCTTCTTCTTCTTGCCCATGACGCGGCGGAGAAGATCCGCTTTGCCGAGCGTGTAGCCCGCCACCTTCTGCGCGATCGCCATGACCTGCTCCTGATAGACGATCAGGCCGTAGGTCGTGTCGAGGATCTCCTTGAGCGGCTCCTCCAGCTCCTTGTGGATCGGGGTGATCTCCTGCTGGCCGTTCTTGCGGAGCGCGTAGTTGGTGTGGGAGTTCGCGCCCATCGGGCCCGGCCGGTACAGGGCGCCGACGGCGGAGATGTCCTCGAAGTTGTCGGGCTTCATCAGCCGCAGCAGCGACCGCATGGGGCCGCCGTCGAACTGGAACACGCCGAGGGTGTCGCCGCGGGCGAGCAGGTCGTAGGTCGGCTGGTCGTCCAGGGGGAGGGCGAGCAGGTCGACGTCCACGCCCTTGTTCTTCTTGATGCCGCTGAGCGCGTCGTCGATGATCGTCAGGTTCCGCAGGCCCAGGAAGTCCATCTTCAGCAGGCCGAGCGTCTCGCAGGTCGGGTAGTCGAACTGCGTGATGATCGCGCCGTCGGCGTCCCGGCGCATGATCGGGACATGGTCGGTGATCGTCTCACCGGACATGATGACGCCGGCGGCGTGCACGCCGGTCTGGCGGATCAGGCCCTCCAGGCCCTGCGCGAGGTCGACGGTCTGCTTGACGTCGGGCTCTTCCTCGTACAGCCTGCGCAGCTCGCCCGCCTCGCCGTGGCGGGGGTGCTTGTCGTCGAAGATGCCCGACAGCGGGATGTCCTTGCCCATCACGGTGGGCGGGAACGCCTTGGAGATGCGGTCGCCGAGCGCGTACGGGAAGCCGAGGACGCGGCCCGCGTCCTTGATCGCGGCCTTCGCCTTGATGGTGCCGAACGTGGCGATGAACGAGACCTTGTCGGCGCCCCACTTCTCCGTCGTGTACTTGATGACCTCAGCGCGCCGGTCTTCAGGGAAGTCGATGTCGATGTCGGGCATGGACGCGCGCTCGGGGTTCAGGAACCGCTCGAAGATCAGCCCGTGCGGGATCGGGTCGAGGTCGGTGATGCCCATCGCGTACGCGATCAGCGACCCCGCCGCGGACCCCCGGCCGGGGCCGACCAGGATGCCGTTCTCCTTGGCCCACATGATGAAGTCGGCGACGACGAGGAAGTACGACGGGTACCCCTTGCCGAGGATGACGCCCATCTCGTACTCGGCCTGCTCCTTGTACCCGTCGGGCAGGCCGTCCGGGAAGCGGCGCTCCAGGCCCTTCCAGACCTCCTTGCGGAACCAGCTCTCCTCCGTCTCGCCCTCGGGGACGGGGAAGCGGGGGCTGAGGTCCTTGTACTCGAACATGCCGTCCGGCTCGACCCGCTCGGCGATGAGCAGCGTGTTCCGGCAGCCCTCCGCCCAGATGTCGGACGAGTCGATCGCGCGCATCTCGTCGGCGGTCTTCAGGTAGTAGCCGGACCCGTCGAACCGGAACCGGTCGGGGTCGGCGAGCTGCTTGCCGACCTGCACGCACAGGAGCGCGTCGTGCGCGGTGGCCTCCGACTCGTGCGTGTAGTGCGAGTCGTTGGTGACGACCGGGGGGATGTTGAGCTTCTTGCCGATCTCGACGAGCCCGTCGCGGACGCGGCGCTCGATGTCCAGGCCGTGGTCCATCAGCTCAAGGAAGTAGTTCTCCTTGCCGAGGATCTCCTGGAAGTTGGCGGCGGCCTTGAGCGCCTCGTCGAACTGGCCGAGCCGCAGCCGGGTCTGGACCTTGCCGGACGGGCAGCCCGTCGTCGCCATGATCCCGTCGGCGTGCTCGGCGAGGAGCTCCTCGTCCATCCGGGCGTACTTGAAGACGAAGCCCTCGGTGTAGGCGCGGCTGGACAGCTTGAACAGGTTGTGCAGGCCCGTCCTGTTGCGCGCCCACAGCGTCATGTGGTTGATCAGGCCGCCGCCGGAGACGTCGTCGCGCTTCTGGCTCGGCTCACCCCACTGGACCTTCTTCTTGTGGTAGCGGGACTCGGGCGCCATGTACGCCTCGATGCCGATGATCGGCGTGACCCCGGCCGCCGTCGCCTGCTTGTGGAAGTCGTAGGCGCCGTGCATGTTGCCATGGTCGGTCATGGCGATGGCGGGCATCTTCTGCCGTCCGACCTCGTCGAACATCTGCTTCAGCCGAGCGGCCCCGTCCAGCATGGAGTACTCGGTATGAACGTGCAGGTGAACGAAAGAGTCGGCCATGCCTGCTGCGCCTCCTGCTCGTCGCATGCGAACGCGCACGCACCTGGGCGGTACGTGGCGGCATATCGGTTCCGGGGGAAGATCGTCAACCCGGCGGGGGCCGGAATGACGCGGTCCTGAGAGCCTAACTCGATCGGCCGGGCGCGGCCGGCACGACGCGCCCAATCGTGCGGGCACTACGGTAGGCGCCCGGAGGGACACCCAGCGTGCGCTTGAAATGGCGGGTCAGATGGGCCTGGTCGGCGAAGCCGGTGCGGGCCGCGACGTCCGCCGGGCGCAGGCCCTCGTCCAGCAGTGCCCGCGCCTCCTGCACGCGCATCTGGTTGAGGTAGGCGTGCGGCGGCAGGCCGACGGTGTCGCGGAACGCGCGCAGCAGCGGGAACGGGCGGGTCCCGACGGCCTCGGCCAGCTCGTCCAGCGACGGCGGGCCGACGAGGCTCGCGTGCAGGATCTCGCGGGCCTCGCGGACGGCGCGCGGCATCCCGCCGCCGGACGCGCCGCCCCCGCGGAAGCCGTGGGCGTGCCGGGTGAGCAGCCCGGCCAGCGCCCTCCTCAGCGTGGTGGACGCCGCCAGCGCGTCGCCCTTCTCCCCCGCCCGGTGGACGGCCCGCACCAGATCGGCGGAGGCGGGGTCGTCCAGGACGGGGTCCGGGAACGCGGGCGTGCCAGGACGCGCGCCCAGTTCGGCCGCCACCCCGGCCACGACGTCGACCGGCGGGTAGATCACCCGGTACGCCCAGCCCTCCGGCGCGCCCGCGTGGCCGCCGTGCACGACGCCGGGGTTGACCACGACGACCGAGCCGGGCCCCGCGCGCTGCACGCCGCCCGGATGCTCGAACTCCTCCACGCCCGCCTCGATGACGCCGAACACGTAACCGTCGTGGATGTGCCGGGTGAACCGGTGCGTCACGAAGCGGGCCCGCAGCAGATCGACCTCGGGCAGCGTCGGATGCCGGTAATAATGCGCGGCCTCTTCCCCCATATCGGACAGTTTATCGACGACGTCTCACACGGCGGGACGATCCGCCGGGCGTTTGACGCGCACCCGCCGGTCCGGCATACGATCAGCGGGTGGAACGTCGTCACTTCAGGTTTACGCGGCCGGCTCCGGGCGAGCCGGTCGCCGCCGCGACCTGAGCGACGACCCCGGAGCCGGCAAGGCAGAGCCCCGCAGCGGGCTCTGCCTTTTCTGTCGATCGGAGCGGCCCGGGCACGGATCCCCTTGCGCGAACGGCCGCCGCACGAGAGGGAACCCGACATGCACGACCAGGTCATCGAACCCGTGGAGGACGCCGCCGCCTGCCCGTCCTGCGGGCGGCCGGGCCGGGACGGGGAGCTGCGCGTCGCGCTGCCATCCGCGGAGGCCGTCACGACGCTCGGCGAGGCCAGGGCCGCGATCGACGGCCTCGACGCCGCCCTCGCCGTCCTGCTGGAGCACCGCGCCGCGGTCGCCGCCGTCGTCCAGCGGCTCAAGCCGGTCGGCGGCTTCGCCGGCCGCGACCCGGCGCGCGAGCGGGAGATCGTCGAGGCGATGGCGGCGCACGCCCCGTCCCTCGGCCCCGACCGCCTCGCCCGCATCATGACCGCGGTCATCGAGGCCGGGCTCGACGCCGCCGAGGGCCGGTGACCGCCGTCCCCCGCCGCCGCGGGGCGCAAAAACGTTCAAGACCGCGGGCGCGCCCGTCCCTAGCGTGGACGGCATGAGCACCACCGAAGCCGAAACCGAAGCCGAGGAGGTGGGCGCCCCGGACGAGGCCGCGCGGAAGTCCGCCGTGCGGGACGGGCTGGGCGTCGGGATCGGCGTGGGCGTGTCCGGGCTCGCGTTCGGCGCGGCGGCGGTCACGTCGGGCCTCACTCTCGCGCAGGCCTGCGTGCTGAGCCTGCTGGCGTTCACGGGCGCGTCGCAGTTCGCGCTCGCCGGCGTGATCGGCGGGGGCGGCGGGCTGGTCGCCGGGTCGATGGGCGCGGTCCTGATCGGCGGACGCAACGCCCTGTACGGGATGCGGCTGGCGCAGACGCTGCGCGTGCGAGGCTGGCGGCGTCTCGTCACGGCGCACGCCGTCATCGACGAGTCCACCGCCGTGGCGACCGCGCAGCCCGGGCCGGCGGCCGCCCGCGCCGGTTTCCGCGCCACGGCGATCAGCCTCTACCTGGCCTGGAACGTCACCACCCTGCTGGGCGCCGCGGGTGCGGCACGGCTCGGCGACCCGGACGTCGTCGGCCTGGACGTCCTCGGCCCCGCCGCGTTCCTGGCCCTGCTCTGGCCGCGGCTGACCGCCGGGCGGACCGAGGTGCGGGTCGCGCTGGCCGCCGCGGCGATCGCGATCGCGGCGACGCCGCTGCTGTCGCCGGGCGTGCCGGTCATGCTGGCCGCCGTCGCCGCGCTGCCCGCCCTGATCAGGAGGACCGGGACGTCGTGAACGTGTGGATCGCGGTGATCGCCACCGGGCTCGGCTGCTACGCGCTGAAGCTCGGCGGGCTCGTCACCCCGCAGCGGGTCCTGGACGACCCGAGGGTGGGCCGGTTCACCGAGCTCGTCCCGGTGGCGCTGCTGACCGCGCTGGTCGCCGTCCAGGCGCTCGCCGACGGCAGGACCCTGGAGTTCGACGCCGCCCGCATGGCGGGCCTGGGCGCGGCCGTGGCCGCGCTCCTGCTGCGCGCGCCCTTCCTTGTGGTGCTGATCGTCGCCGCGGGTGTCGCCGCCGGGCTGCGCCTGCTCGGCCTCTGACCGCTACGACTCTTCCTGGACGATCTCCAGCGCGTGGGCCAGGTCGTCCGGGTACGGGCTCTCGAACTCCACGTGCTCCCCGCTGGCCGGGTGCTCGAAGCCGAGCCGGGCGGCGTGCAGCCACTGCCGCCTCAGGCCGAGCCGCGCCGACAGGGTCGGATCGGCCCCGTACAGCAGGTCGCCGACGCACGGATGGCGGATCGCCGACATGTGCACCCGGATCTGGTGGGTCCGGCCCGTCTCCAGGTCGATGTCGAGCAGCGTCGCCGCCCGGAACGCCTCGACGGTGTCGTAGTGCGTCACCGACGGCCTGCCGCCCGCCACGACCGCGAACCGGCCGTCGCCGGACGGATGCCGGTCGATGGGCGCGTCGACCGTCCCCCGGAACGGGTCGGGGTGTCCCTGCACGAGCGCCTGGTAGCGCTTGTCGACGCGGCGTTCCTTGAACGCGCGCTTCAGACGCGAATACGCGACCTCGCTCTTGGCCACGACCATCGCGCCGGTGGTGTTTGCGTCGAGGCGGTGCACGATGCCCTGCCGCTCGGACGCGCCGCTGGTCGCGATCGTGTGCCCGGCCCCGAGCAGCCCGCCGAGGACGGTCGGGCCCGTCCAGCCGGTCGTGGGGTGGGCCGCGACGCCGATCGGCTTGTTCACCACGACGATGTCGTCGTCCTCGTACAGGACGCCCATGCCGGGGACGGGCTCGGCGACCGGCGCGGGCGGCGCGGGCGGCGGCGGAAGCGTCACCTCAAGCCAGGCGCCGGCGTGCAGCCGCTCCGACTTGGTCGCCACGGCGGCGCCGTCCAGCAGGACGTCGCCAGCGGCGATGACGTCGGCGGCGCTGCTCCGCGACAGCCCGAACAGCCGCGACAGCGCGGCGTCGACCCGCTCGCCCTCAAGCCCGTCCGGGACGGGGAGGCTCCGCACCTCGCCCATCACGACTTCTCCTCCGAGGCCCGAGCCCCACCGGCCTCGGTCTCGGCCTCGGACTCCGGTTCGATCTCGGGCTCCGGTTCGCGCGCGGCCTCGGTTTTTGGCGCAGCCTCGGCTTCGCGCGCGGCCTCGGCTTCGCGCGCGGCCTCGGCTTCGCGCGCGGCCTCGGCTTTGGGCTCGGGCCTGGGCTTCGGCCCGGAGGCGGGGGCAGGCGCGGGGTCGGCCTTGCCGGTGAGGCGCGTCCCGTCGACCTGGAGGCCGCGCGCCGCCAGCAGGACGGCCAGCACGCCGCCGCAGACGATCGCCGAGTCGGCCAGGTTGAACACCGGGAAGTTCGGCACCTGGATCCAGTCGACGACATGGCCTTTGAGCGGCGCCGGCTCCCGCAGCAGCCGGTCGATGAGGTTCCCGATCGCGCCGCCGAGCAGCAGCCCCAGGCAGATCGCCCAGGGCACGCTCCGCAGGTTGCGGGCGGTGCGCAGGATCGCCACCACCACGCCGCAGGCGATCAGGGTGAAGACGATCGTGTAGCCGGTGCCGATCGAGAACGCGGCGCCGCTGTTGCGGGTCTCGCGCAGGGTCAGCAGGCCGCCGAGCAGCCGGATCGGCTCCTCGTCCTGCAGGGTCGCCACCACGACGGTCTTGGACACGATGTCGGCGGCCAGCGCGGCCAGCGCCACGGCGATCAGCACGCCGACGCGGCGCGGCCGAGGAGATCCCGTGGATTCCTCGGCCCCGCCCTCTGGGTTCGTTGAGTCGCTCAGCGACGTTCCTCGCGTTGTTTGCATGTCACACACAGGGTCGCACGCGGGAAGACCTGGAGGCGCGCCTTGCCGATCGGCCTGGTGCACGACTCGCAGATCCCGTACGTGCCGGTGTCCATCCGCTGGACGGCCCGCTCGATCTGGGCGAGCAGGTCCTGTGAATTGTAGGACAGCGCCAGCTCGTGCTCGCGCTCGTAGGTCTTGGCGCCCGCGTCGGCCTGGTCGTCGCCCGCGCCGTCGCTGGAGTCGCCCTCGGCGATCTGGCTCGCGGACGCCGCGATCTCGGTCCGCAGCGCCTCGATCTGCTCCTGCAGCCCGGCCCTGACCTCGGCGAGCTCGGCGGCCGTCCACTGGTGCTCCCCCTCGCGGACCGGCAGTTCCGCCGCCGCCGTCCCCTGGGCCCGCCCGCCCGGCTTCGCCTTGGCCGCCTTCTTGGCCGCCTTCGCCGGGCCGCGCCCGGCGGGCTTGGCGGCCGGGCTCCTGGCGGCGGGCTTCTTAGCCGCCGGCGGCCTCGTCCCCCGTGTCGTCTTTCCAGCGGGCGGCTCCTGAACGGGCTGGGTGCCCCTCTTCGCGCCGGCCATGTCGGCCCCCCTCGCGCTGATCGCCTCGACGGGCAGTGCGGGCAGCATAAGTCCCCTTTCTCGGGCCCGGCAAACAGCCTGGGCCGCGTTACCGACCGCTTATGCCCGGTCGCCGATCGCCCGGAAACCCCAACGGGACGCACGAGATCGCAAAGGAACGGCACGGGCCGCCTCCCGGCCCGGACGGGACGAAATCGGGAAGAGCTCGCGGCCCCGCGTGCGTTAAGGTCGGAACGAGCAAGTCGTATCGGCAGGCACCGATGGGGACACCTGCCGCCGCACGCAGCCATGAGCGACCCGGGGACGGTGCGAGCCCGGGGGCGAGCCCGGCGGTCTGATCACCCCGGAGCCGCCGGAAGAACCGTCCGGGACGTCCGTCCGCGGGCCAAGTAGAACCGGTGGCCGAGACTCGAACGAAGCGGACCGTGCCCGCGTGGCGCGGTCAAGGAGGGTGGTACCGCGGGGCGTCCGCCTCGTCCCTCCGGTCAACGTCGTACACGTCGTTCCGGAGGTCCGCCATCGTGAGCCGAAGTTTTCGGCCGCTGCCCGCGCAGGTCGATCTGCCCGCCCTTGAGCGGGACATGCTGCGCCGCTGGCAGGAGAGCAAGGTTTTCGAGCGGTCGCTGGAGCGCACCGCGTCCGGTCCGCGCTGGGTGTTCTACGAGGGCCCGCCGACGGCCAACGGGATGCCGGGCGTCCACCACGTCGAGGCGCGCGTTTTCAAGGACGTCTTCCCGCGCTTCAAGACCATGAAGGGCTACCACGTCCCGCGGAAGGCGGGCTGGGACTGCCACGGCCTTCCTGTCGAGGTGGCCGTGGAGAAGGAACTCGGCCTCACCGGCAAGAAGGACATCGAGGAGTACGGCGTCGCGGAGTTCAACGACCGCTGCCGTGAATCCGTCCTGCGCCATGTGGACGCGTTCGAGGAAATGACCGAGCGCATGGGCTACTGGGTCAACATCGACCAGGCGTACCGGACGATGGACCCCGAGTACGTCGAAGCGGTCTGGTGGTCCTTGAAGCAGGTCTTCGACAAGGGCCTGCTGTTCCGCGACTTCCGCATCACTCCGTACTGCCCGCGCTGCGGGACGGGCCTGTCCGACCACGAGCTGGGGCAGCCCGGCGGGTACGAGGAGGTCACCAGCCCGTCGGTGTACGTGCGGATGCCGGTCACGTCCGGCCCGCTCGCCGACCTGGGCGCCGCGCTGCTCATCTGGACGACGACGCCGTGGACGCTCGTGTCCAACACGGCCGTGGCCGTCCACCCCGACGTCACCTACGTCGCCGCCCGTCCCGCGGGCTCCGACGAGGTGCTCGTCGTGGCCGAGCCCCTCCTCGACCAGGTCCTCGGTGAGGCCGCCGAGCGGCTCGCCACGTACCAGGGCACCGAACTCGAACGCACCACGTACCAGCGGCCGTTCGAGCTGGTCGAGATCCCGGACGCGCACTACGTCGTCCTGGGCGACTACGTCACCGTCGAGGACGGCACCGGGCTCGTCCACCAGGCGCCCGCGTTCGGCGGCGACGACATGACCGTCTGCAAGCGCTACGGCATGCCGATCGTCAACCCCATCGGCCCGGACGGACGCTTCCTCCGCGAGGTTCCGCTGGTCGGCAACAAGTTCTTCAAGGACGCCGACGAGCCGCTCACCGACGACCTGCGCGCGCGCGGGCTGCTGTTCCGCGGCGGACACTTCGACCACAGCTACCCGCACTGCTGGCGCTGCCACACGCCGCTGCTCTACTACGCGCTCCCCGCCTGGTACATCCGCACCACGCAGATCAAGGACCGGCTGCTGGAGGAGAACGAGAACACCAACTGGTTCCCAGAGACGGTCAAGCACGGCCGGTACGGGGAATGGTTGCGCAACAACGTCGACTGGTCGCTGTCCCGCAGCCGCTACTGGGGCACACCCCTCCCCCTCTGGGTCTGCGGTGAGGACGAGGAGCACGTCACCTGCGTCGGCTCCCTCAAGGAACTGGGCGACCTCGCGGGCCAGGACATGTCCGGCCTCGACCCACACCGTCCCTACGTCGACGACGTCACGTTCCCTTGTCCAGCCCGTGTCGGAGACGCGGAATCGGACAGGTGCGGGGCTGAGGCGCGGCGCGTCCCCGACGTCATCGACGCCTGGTACGACTCCGGCTCGATGCCGTTCGCGCAGTGGGGCGCACCCCACCGCAACAACGACGTCTTCGAGGACTCCTACCCCGCGCAGTACATCTGCGAGGCCCAGGACCAGACCCGCGGCTGGTTCTACTCCCTCATGGCCATCGGGACGCTCGTGTTCGACAAGTCGTCCTACGAGAACGTCGTGTGCCTCGGGCTGATCCTCGCCGAGGACGGCCGCAAGATGAGCAAGCACCTCGGCAACGTCCTGCGGCCCATCCCGCTGATGGACGAGCACGGCGCCGACGCGGTCCGCTGGTTCATGGCCGCCGGCGGGCTGCCCTGGGCGTCCCGCCGCGTCGGGCACGGCGCGCTGGAGGAGATCGTCCGCAAGGTGCTGCTCACGTACTGGCACACCGCGTCGTTCTTCGTCCTGTACTCGAACGCGGCCAAGGAGCAGGGCCGCGCCTGGACGCCCGACCGCCGCGCCGAGGCACCCGCACCGGCCGACCGCCCCCTCCTGGACCGCTGGGCGCTCGCCGAGCTGCACCGCACCGTCCGCGAGGTCGACGCCGCGCTGGAGGAGTACGACACCGCCCGCGCGGGCCGCGTCCTCGCGCAGTTCGTCGACGACCTGTCCAACTGGTACGTGCGCCGGTCCCGCCGCCGCTTCTGGGAGGGCCCGGAGACCCCGGACGGCTCGTCCGCCTTCGCCACCCTCTACGAGTGCCTGGAGACCCTCACCCGCCTGATGGCGCCGCTGGTTCCGTTCGTCACCGACCAAGTGTGGGACGTCATCCGCCCCGACGACGGCCCCGAGTCGGTGCACCTCGCCGACTGGCCGTCGGTCGACGAGTCCCTGCTGGACGACGTCCTGACCGCGCGGATGGCGCTCGTCCGCCGCCTGGTCGAGCTGGGCCGCTCCGCCCGCGCCGCCAGCGGCGTCCGGACCCGCCAGCCCCTCGGCCGCGCCCTCGTCGGCGCCGCCGGCTGGTCGGCGCTGCCCGAGCAGCTCCGCGCGCAGATCTCCGAGGAGCTGAACGTCCTCGGGTTCGAGGAGCTGTCGTCCATCGGCGGCGACCTGGTCGAGTACGAGGTGAAGCCCAACTTCCGCGAGCTGGGCAAGCGGTACGCCAAGGACACCCCGAAGGTCGCCAAGGCGATCACGTCCGCGGACGCGTCCGCGCTCGTCCACGCGCTCCGCAGCGGCGCCGCCGAGGTCGAGGCCGCCGGCCTCGGCGCCGTCCCGCTCTCCCCGGACGACGTGATCGTCACCGAGCGTCCGCGGAGCGGCTGGGCGGTGGAGAGCGCCGCCGGGGAGACCGTCGCCCTGGACCTCACCGTCACGCCCGAGCTGCGCCGCGCGGGCCTCGTCCGCGAGGCCGTCCGGCTCGTCCAGGACGCCCGCAAGACCGCGGGCCTGGAGGTCACCGACCGCATCGACCTGTGGTGGGAGGCCACCGGCACCGATCTCGCCGAGGCCCTGCGCGCCCACACCGGCGAGGTCGCCACCGAGGTCCTGGCCGCCACGATCACCGAAGGGCGGCCCCGGGACCTCAAGGCCACCCGCGACGAGGACCTGGGCCTCACCTACTACCTCCGCAAGGCCCGCCCGTAGGTCCCCGCGCCGCCGACGTGGTCCGGTCCAGGGGGTCGTCCCCCTGGACCGGCACTGCAATGATTAAAGGGTGAATCTTCCCGAAAAGCCGTCCGAGTCCGGGGGGCCCGCGGAGTCGCGGGCCGCGCGCATGCGGGCGTCGGACGCCGATCGCGACGAGGTCGCCGACCGGCTGCGCGAGGCCCTGGCGGAGGGACGCATCACGCCGGAGGAGCACGCCGAGCGCATCGACGTGGTGTACAACGCGAAGACGTACGCCGAGCTGGAGCCGGTCCTCAGCGACCTGCCGCCGGAGCGGGCGCCGCGGCCGGGGCTGGAGCCGCGCCGGGAGGAGCAGATGCTGCCGCCGCCTCCGGCGCAGTCGCCCAACCTCGTGGCGATCTTCAGCGGGGTGGAGCGGAAGGGCCGCTGGCTGGTCGAGGCGACGACGAACGTCACCTGCGTGTGCGGCGGCGCGGACCTCGACTTCCGGCAGGCGGTCCTCAGCCGCGGCGAGGTGACCGTCAACGTCACGTGCGTGTTCGGCGGCGTGACCATCGTGGTGCCGCCGGGGGTGCGGGTCGTCGCGTCCAACACGGCGATCTTCGGCGGGAACGACCTGCCGGAGGACGACACGACGGACCCGGACGCGCCCGTGATCCGGCTGACGGGGACGCTGCTCTTCGGCGGCCTGTCGGTCACGCGGAAGGCGGTCGACGACAAGGGCGGGCACGGCGCCCGGCACCTGGACGCGATGCGGCACCACGCCCGGCGCGAGGAGGTCCAGGAGGAGCTCCGCGAGCGAAGGCGGAAGGGGCTTGAGCACCGGGACGAGCGCCGGGAGCACCTGCGGGAGCTGCGCGACGAACGGCACCGCGACCGCTGAGCGCGAGGCCGGGCCGGGGGTGCTCAGTCCCGGGCGTGCTCGCGGTCGGGCTGGCAGACGAGGCAGGGCGTGCAGCCCCGGGACTTCGCCTCGGCGCGGGACAGCGACTCCAGGTCGTCGGCCTCGTCGCCGATGTCCTCGATGAGGGCGCAGTCGACGCGGTGGTACCGCTTGGTGCCGCTCAGGATGCGGACCTGCGGGCCTTCGTCGTCGGGCTCGTCCCCTGACGCGGCGGCGTCCCGCGGCACGGCGGACGGCTCCGGACGGGCGTCCTCGACCCGGTCGGCGAGGGGGTCCTCGGCTTCGGCGCCGCGCGGCTTCGGCGCCGCGCCGTCCGGCGCGGGACCGAGATCGGTGACGGTGTCCGGCGCCGCGGAAGCGCTCTCAGCGGCCCGGTCGCCGGCGGACGCGTCCTCCGGCTTCTCCGGCTTCGGCTCGCCCTTCTCCGCGGGCCTGGAGGCCGGTTCCGGCGTGAAGGGGCCCGCGACGGGCAGGTCGGTGAGGGTCGGGCCGACGGGGCCCGGCGCCGGGACCGGCGGCTCGGGGACGGCGGGCTTGTCCGTCCGCGGGATCTCGGCGGTCTTGTCGAACGAGGTCGGCGCGGAATGCGGAGTGGACGCGGAATGCGACGCGGACGACGCCGGTTTGGCCGGTGCCGCCGGTGCGGACTTGGCGAGACCGGCCAGGCCGCTCTCGGAGCGCTCCGCGCCGGGCTTCGGAGAAGCGGTCGCGGCCCCCGCCGCCTTGCTCGCGCCCGTGGACGCTGGACCCGACGCCGCGGCGCGCGCCGCCAATGCGGTGTCGGGCATGCAGGCGGTACAGGGGCTGAACCCCTCCTCCTTGGCCTCGGCGTAGGTGAGCTCCTCCGTGTCGCGTCCGGCGAGCTGGCGGCACGTGTCGAGGTGGTAGCGCTTGCGTCCGCGGACGACGAAGACCAGCGCGTCGCCGGGGACGTCCACCGGCGGGGCGGGTATCGCCACCTCGTCGGTCGGGCCCGTGACCGGGGCCTTCGCCTCGGGAGCGGTCCCCTTGGCGGGCATCGGGGGAACGGGCGGCGCGGTGGTCGCGCGCTTGCCCTTCTTGTCCTTCTTCGTCTTCCTGCTCTGGCGGGCGGGCGCCGTCGCGGCACCCTGACCGAAGAGCTCCTTACGACGCAGGAAGACCCCGACGGCCAGGCACAGTGCGGAGACGATGCTGACGGCGATCGAGATGTAGATCACCGTCAGTGCCTCAAGGTTGAAGACCTCGGCGCTGTCTCCGTTGCCGGCGACGATCCCCGCTACCAGCAGGGCGATCGCCACCACCACGAGGACGCCACTCAGGATGATCACAGGGTCTCTCCCACTCGTTCAGACCACTCGACTTCCCGCCGGCCGACCCCCGGCCGGACTACCGCGCCGCCGGGATGGCGGCGGTGCCATCCTCGGCGCGGCGATCGGGAAGACACTATCGCCCGACGCCGGCGTCAGCGCCTGTCGTGCGGCGGGTTGTCGCCGCCGCCCGAGTGGAACGCGCCGGTCGCCGAGTGCTGCACCTGCTGGGCGTGCTCGGCCGGCGTCGGGAACGGGCCCGCCTGTGCCGAGCCGGCCGTGCCGTTGCGGTTCTCGTTGTGCGGCAGCGTGGCCTGCGGGCCGGTCTGGGGGGCGCTCGGCTGCGACTGCGCCGGCGCCGCGCCCGGGACGGCGGCGAACGCGCCCGTCTCGGTGCTGCCGGCCTCCAGGTCGCGCAGCTGGCCCTCCAGGTAGACCTTCAGGCGGCTGCGGTACTCGCGCTCGAAGGCGCGCAGGTTGTCGACCTCGCGTTCGAGCTCCTCGCGCTGCTGCACGAGCGAGCCCATGACCTGGCGGTGCCGCTCCTGCGCGTCGCGGTCGAGGGCTTCGGCGCGCGACCGGGCCTCGCTGACGATCTGGTCGGCCTGCCGCCGGGCCTTGCCGAGGATCTCCTCGGCCTCGCGGCGGGCGCGGCCGAGCGTCTCGTCGGCCTCCCGGCGGGCGTCGGCGATCGCCTGGTCGGCGGTCTGCTGCGCGAGCGCGAGCACGCGCGCCGCGGTGTCCATGTTGTCCTCGCCGGTCGGGGCGGCGGACATGCCGAGGCCGCCGAGCGCGGGCTCCGGCTCGGGCTGCGGCTGCGGCTCGGGGCGGGGAGGCTCGGGGATCTTCTGGACGTCCGGCTTCGGCTCCACGATGGGGGCGGCCATGGCGGGGACCTTGCCGCGCAGGCACTCCGCGAGCTTGGCCCGCAGCTCCTCGTTCTCCTGGATGAGGCGGTCCAGCTCGGCCTCGACCTCGTCGAGGAAGGCGTCCACCTCCTCCTCGTCGTACCCCGGCCTCAGCCTGGTGGTACTGAACTGCTTGTTCCGCACGTCGGCGGGTGTCAGCGGCATGTTCGTCTCCTTGGCGCGCTTGGAGTCTGTCCCAAAGGACGGTATCCGATCAGATCCTCTGCACGAAGATGATCAAGACCCAGACCACAAGGATGAGCACGGTGAAGCTGAGGTCCAGCGCCACGTTACCGAGTCGTATGGGCGGGATGAAGCGCCTCAGGAATTTCAGTGGCGGATCGGTGACGGTGTACGTCGCCTCGGCGATCACCAGAACGACCCCGGTCGGCTTCCACTGCCGGGCGAACGACTGCAGGACCTCCAGGATCAACCTCCCGATCAGGAACAGGAGGAAGAAGTACAGGATGACCTGCAGCACGGTTCCGACGACGCTCACGGGTACTCTCGCATCCGACTCTCACGCATGTGACTCTCAGCTCTGGTTGAAGAACCCTCGTTCTGCCATCCGGGCCTTGTCCTCGGCCGTCACCTCCACGTTGGCCGGCGACAGCAGGAACACCTTGTTAGTAACACGCTCGATGCTCCCATGGAGCCCGAACACGAGACCTGCCGCGAAGTCGACCAGACGCTTGGCGTCGCTGTCGACCATCTCGGTCAGATTCATGATCACCGGCGTGCCCTCCCGGAAGTGCTCCCCGATGGTCCTCGCCTCGTTGTAGGTCCTTGGATGCAGCGTAGTGATCCGCGCAAGGTCGGTGGTACCGGACTCGTAGAGCGCCACGGAGCGTCGCTCGATGGTGGACGTGGCGTGATGGTCGCGTTCCCGGTCCGCGGTGTCTTCCGCTCGGGTAAGCTGTTCGCCGGATTCGTCCGCGCGACGACGGGCCTGCCCGGTGTCGGTGTCCTCGTCGTAGGCGTCGTACTCGTCGTAGTCGCCGTACTTGTCGTCGTAGCGATCGTCCTCCACAAGGCCGAGGTAGACCGCCATCTTGCGCATCGCGCTGGCCATATGCCCCTCCGTGTCCTGTGGCCGCGGCTCCGGGCGCGTCCGGCGCCGTCGTGGGACTGATCTTTCGTGGCCGCCCGCGTTGCGGCAGGTACCACTGGGGGGACATTACCTGACGATTGCCCGTCGGCCGCCGAGCAACGCCGTACCGACCCGCAGGTGTGTCGCGCCGCACGCGATCGCCTGTTCCAGATCGACGCTCATACCCGCAGAGACGATCCGGGCGTCCGGATGGTTCCCCCGCAGTTCCGCGGCAATTCCGGCGAGGCGGGTGAAAGCGGGCAGCGGATCCTGGCCGAGCGGCGCGACGGCCATGACGCCGCCGAGTTCCAGCCCGCCGGCCGCCGCGATCTCGTCGGCGATGCGCGGCACGTCGCCGGGGGACGCGCCGCCGCGACCTTGCTCCTGCGGTGACGCCGCCTCGTCGAGGGAGACCTGGACGAGGCAGCGCAGCGTGCGCTCGGCGCGGACGGCGGCGTCCGACAGCGCGGTGACCAGCCTGGAGCGATCCACGGAGTGGACGACATCGGCGTAGCCGGCGACGGCGCGGGCCTTGTTGGTCTGGAGGCGTCCGACGAAGTGCCAGGTGAGCGGGAGGTCAGCGCACTCGGCGGCCTTCGGGCGGGCCTCCTGGTCGCGGTTCTCGCCGACGTCGGTCAGGCCGAGCCCGGCGAGCAGCCGCACGTCGGACGCGGGGAACGTCTTGGTGACGGCGATCAGCGTGAGCTCGCGCTCGTCCCGTCCGGCGGCGGCGCAGGCGGCGGCGATGCGGGCGCGGACGGCGGCGACGCCCTCGGCGATCTCGGCGCGCCGCTCGGACGCCGGGTGCTGCTCGTGGGTCACGCGTCTTCCTTGAGCCAGACGTAGCCGGCGAAGCGGCCGGTGCGGCCGTCGCGACGGTAGGAGAAGAGGTCTGGGTCCTCGATGGTGCAGCGCGGGTCGGCGTGGACGGCCGTGACCCCGCCCGCGGCGAGTTGGTCGGCGATGCCCGCGCGGATGTCGAGGCCGGGGGTGCCCCTGGACGTCGTCGCGTGCGCGGCGGGGACGGCGGCGGCGACCTCGTCCCGCATCTCGGCGGGGACCTCGTAGCAGCGGCCGCACGCGGCGGGGCCGATCGCGGCGGTCATCCGGGCCGGGTCGGCGCCGCGCTCGCACATCGACTTGAGCAGGGCCGGGACGACCCCGGCGGCCGTCCCTGGACGGCCGGAGTGGGCGGCGCCGACGATCCCGGCGACGGGGTCGGCGAGCAGGACGGGCGCGCAGTCGGCGACGAGGACGCCGAGCGCGAGGCCGGGGACGGTCGTGACGATCGCGTCGACCGGGCCCGGGAGGTCGGGGGACGTGACGAACGCGACGTCGGCGCCGTGCACCTGCCGCATCCAGACGGTGCGGGCGGGGTCGACGCCGAGCGCGGCGGCGGCGCGGCGCCGGTTGGCGAGGACGGCGGCGGGGTCGTCGCCGACCGCGCCGCCCAGGTTCAGGGAGTCGTGGGGGGCGGTGCTCACGCCGCCGGCGCGGCCGGTGAAGGCGGCGCCGACGCCGTCGCCCAGGGCGACGGCGGTGATCACTTCAGGAAGTCGGGGACGTCGAGGTCGTCGTCCTCGTCGAACACCACGGGACGGCGGCGCTGCCCTGAGGAGGCGGGGCCGCCGTCATTCTCGCCGGCGTGCACGCGCGAGGGGGTCTGCTCGGACGGCGCGCGCGGCGCGGGCGTCCGCGAGCCGCCGGAGTCGGCGCCGGAGTCGCGGTCGGGCGGGCCCGGCTGCGGGGACGGCGTGTGCTCGGGCCGCGCGGGCTCGTCGCGCGCGGCGGGCCGGTCGTCCTGGGACTGCTGCGGTGCGGGCGCGGGCGGCGGGTGGTCGTGCTCGGACCGCTGCGGCGGCGCCGGGGCGGCGGGCTGCGGCGCGGCGGCGGCCTGCGCGACCGACTGCTGGGGGCGCGGCGGCGGCTGGTGCGCGGCGTCCGACCGGCCGACCCGGCTCGGAATCGGGTTGGCCTGCGGCGCGGTCGGCGTCGCGGGCGTGGACACGGGGGTCGGCGCGGGCCGGGGCGGCGGCGGCAGGCGCTTGGTCTCCGGCTCGGGGGACGTCTTGGCGGGCCGTCCCTCGTCGAACCCGGCCGCGATCACCGTGACGCGGACCTCGTCGCCGAGGGCGTCGTCGATGACCGCGCCGAAGATGATGTTGGCGTCGGTCGCGGCGGCGTTGGACACCAGCTGCGCCGCCTCGTTGATCTCGAACAGGCCGAGGTCGGAGCCGCCGGAGATGGACAGCAGCACGCCGTGCGCGCCGTCGATGCTGGCCTCGAGCAGCGGGCTGGAGATCGCCATCTCGGCGGCGGCGACCGAGCGGTCGTCGCCGCGCGCGGAGCCGATGCCCATCAGCGCCGAGCCGGCGCCGGACATGACGGACTTGACGTCGGCGAAGTCGAGGTTGATGAGGCCCGGCGTGGTGATCAGGTCGGTGATGCCCTGAACACCGGAGAGGAGCACCTGGTCGGCGGCCTTGAACGCGTCCAGCACGCTGACCTGCCGGTCGGAGATCGACAGCAGCCGGTCGTTGGGGATGACGATGAGGGTGTCGACCTCGTCGCGCAGCGTCTCGATGCCGGCCTCGGCCTGCATGGCGCGGCGCTTGCCCTCGAAGCTGAACGGGCGGGTGACCACGCCGATCGTGAGGGCGCCGAGCGAGCGCGCGATGTTGGCGACGACGGGCGCGCCGCCGGTGCCGGTGCCGCCGCCCTCTCCGGCGGTGACGAACACCATGTCGGCGCCCTTGAGGACCTCTTCGATCTCCTCGCGGTGGTCTTCGGCGGCCTTGCGGCCGACGTCGGGGTTGGCGCCGGCGCCGAGGCCCCGGGTGAGCTCGCGGCCCACGTCGAGTTTCACGTCGGCGTCACTCATCAGCAGCGCCTGGGCGTCCGTGTTGATCGCGATGAACTCGACGCCCTTGAGTCCCTCTTCGATCATCCGGTTGACGGCGTTGACGCCGCCGCCGCCGATGCCGACGACCTTGATGACCGCGAGGTAATTCTGCGGTGCTGCCACGACGAGGGGCCTTTCCGCTCTCTCCGACCGCCCTGACCGGTCTGCCGACCGTGCCGCCGCGGTATTTCCTGACCTGTGTGCATTTCTGGGGCGAACCCGGGAGCGTATCCGGTCGTGACCGGCGTCCACCCCGAACTCTCACCCTCAACTTGAGGCTTACACTTATGTCAACCTGAGGACTGATACGGACAGTAGGGCGGCCTTACCGCCAGGGTCAACTAACCTCCCGGCGTGTCGCACTGGGCACGCGTTTGTCCAGGTTGACGAAGGACATCTGCCTCTGTTCAAGCCCATCGGACGTCCCATCGGTCGGTGCGCGCCGACCCGGTCCATCCGGGACGACCGTTCCAGCGTGCCCCATCGGACGGCCGGAATCGCCGCGACACACGCACCGGACCCGAACGACCGCTCACATCGCCTTCGGGATCCCGGGTCACTGCGTCTTGAGAATCTCGGGCGAGCTGATGTCGGCGGTGCGGACGGCGCGTCCCGCCGGCGTGCGCCACAGCGCGTCCAGCAGCCGGACCTTCTCCTCCGCCCGCTCGGCGGCGCCCCACAGCACCGTCTGGCCTCCCCTCATGTGCAGCGTGACCGCCGCGGGCCCCGTCGCGGCGACCTCGCTCAGCCTCCCCCGCACCCTGTCCGGCAGGCCGGACAGGACGTCGAGCGCCGCGAGGGTCGACCTGTCGGACGGCCCGGGCGAGGCGACCGTCAGCGTCGGGAGCCCGGACGGCCGGGACGCGTCGTCCGCCACGACGACGCCGTGCCGGTCGATCCGGTGATAACTTCCGTCACGTTCGAAGACGGCCACGGGCGTCCGCTCGCGGACCACGATGCGGACCGTGCCCGGCCAGTGCCGCTCGACGTCGGCGGACTCGACCTCCCTGAGCCGCTCGACCCGCTCCCCGATCGCGCCGGTCCCGAGCCGCGCCATCGGAGTGCCGAGGTCGATCCCGGCGGCGGCGACGATCCGGTCGCGGGGCGCCAGCGCGGTCCCCGTCACCTCCACGTGCCGCACGACCAGCAGCCGCGAGCCGAGCAGCACCCACGTCACCGCGCCGAGCGCGCCCAGCACCAGCAGGGTGACGAAGACCACCTTCCACCGGTTCGGGCGGCGGCGTTCTCCCGGCGCCGGATCGGCGTCCGCCGTCGCGGGCCGGCTCGTCCGCGTCTCGGTCATGGCCACAGCTTGGCAGCGTTCCCCCCGTGTGCCGCCGACCGCGCGCACGGCGGCGTGTCACCCGCGAGCCGTCACCTCACTTGCGACCGCCTCACGTGCGGGCCGTCTCAGGTGCGGGCGAGGCGCTCCAGGACGAGCGGGCCGAGCTGCGTCACGTCCCCGGCGCCCAGGGTGATGACGACGTCGCCGGGCCGGGCGAGGGACGCCGCGAGGCCGGGCACCTCGTCCCGGACGGGCGCGTACACCGTCCGGGTCGCGGCGGGGACGGCGTCGGCGACCAGCGCGCCCGTCACGCCGGGCTCCGGGTCTTCGCGGGCGCCGTACACGTCGAGGACGACGGCGACGTCGGCGAGGCCGAGCGCCGCGCCGAACTCGGCGGCGAAGAACCGGGTGCGGCTGTACAGGTGCGGCTGGAACACCGCGACGATCCGCCCGTCCTGGCCCTTCTGGCCGAGGTAATCGCGGGTGGCCTCCAGGTCGGCGGTCAGCTCCGTCGGGTGGTGGGCGTAGCTGTCGAACACCTCGACGCCGCCCGCCTCGCCCTTGCGCTCCAGCCGCCGCATCGACCCGGTGAACGACGCGAGGCCCGCGCGCACCGCGTCGAAGCCGTGGCCGAGGAGCCGCGCGACCGCGACGGCGGCGGTCGCGTTGTGCGCGTAGTGCCGTCCGGGCACCTCAAGGCGCATCTCGCCCAGGCCCTCGATCTCGAAGCTGGAGCCCAGGCCGCGCGGGGTGAAGCCGGTGATGCGCAGGTCGGCGTCGTCCGCCTCGCCGTAGGTGACGACGCTCAGGCCGCGCTCGCGGGCGGCCTCGGCCAGCTCGCGGGCGACCGGGTCGTCGGCGCCGGCGACCAGCGCGCCGTCCGGGACGACGCGTCCGGCGAACGCCGCGAAGTTCTCCTTGACCTTCTCGAACGCGCCGTAGTTGTCGAGGTGGTCGGCCTCCACGTTGGTGACCACCGCGATGTGCGGGGTGTAGCGCAGGAACGAGCCGTCGCTCTCGTCGGCCTCCGCGACGAACACGTCGCCGGCGCCCTCGTCGGCGCCGAGCCCGGTGGTGACGAGCTGCCCGCCGATGCAGTACGACGGGTCGTCGCCCGCGTGCTGCAAGGCGACGGTGAGCATCGACGTCGTCGTCGTCTTGCCGTGGGTGCCCGCCACCGCCACCGCGCGGCGTCCGACCATCAGCGCGGCCAGCGCCTCCGAGCGGTGCAGGACGCGCAGGCCCCGCTCGCGCGCCGCGACCAGCTCCGGGTTCGTCTCGCGGATGGCGGTGGAGACCACCACCGTGTCGGCGTCGCCGACGTGCGCGGCGTCGTGCCCGACGAAGACCTTCGCGCCGAGGTCGCCGAGTTGGGTGAGCAGATCGGAGTCGCGCGCGTCGCTGCCGGACACGGTGAGGCCGCGGCGCAGCATGATGCGGGCGACGCCGGACATCCCCGCTCCCCCGATCGCGATGAAGTGGACCCGGCCGAGGTCGCCGGCGGGCACGACGTCGCGAGGATCGATCAGGCTCATCGGGCGGAGCCCGCCGAGCGGACCACGTCGTACACCATCTTCGCGAGCGCGACGTCGGCGTCCCGGCGTCCCATCTTCCCGGCGGCCTCCGACATCGCCGCCACGCGGGCCGGATCAGCCAGCACCGGCAGCAGGTGCCGCGCGATCCAGTCGGGCGACAGCTCGGCGTTGTCGACGAGCAGCCCGCCGCCCGCCGCGACGATCGGCTCGGCGTTCAGCCGCTGCTCGCCGTTGCCGATCGGGAGCGGCACGTACACCGCGGGCAGCGCGACCGCGGCCAGTTCCGCGCACGTCATCGCGCCGGCGCGGCACATGGCCATGTCGGCGGCGGCGTAGGCGAGGTCCATCCGGTCGCAGTACGGGATCGTGACGTACTGCGGCCCGCCGGACGACGGCTCGGGCTCCTCGGTGTTCTTCGGCCCGACGATGTGCAGCACCTGGATGCCCGCCTGCCGGAAGTACGGCGCGGCGGCGACCGCGGCCTGGTTCAGGGATCTGGCGCCCTGCGACCCGCCGAAGATCAGCAGGGTGGGCATGTCGGGGAGGAGACCGAAGTACGAGCGGGCCTTGTCGCCCGTCGCGAGCCGGTCGAGGGTGGCGATCTCGCGGCGCAGCGGGATGCCCACGAACGTGGGGTTCGGCAGCGGCGAGTCGGCGTGCGAGACCGCGACGTGCTCGGTGAAGCGTGCGCCGAGCTTGTTCGCGAGACCGGGCTTCGGGTTGGCCTCGTGGACGATGATCGGGACCTTGCGCTTGCGCGCGGCCAGATAGCCGGGGGTCGCGACGTAGCCGCCGAACCCGACCAGGATGTCGGCCTGCGCCTGGTCGAGGACGGCCGCCGCCGCGTTGATCGCGCCGCGCAGCCGTCCGGGCACCGTCAGCAGCCGCGGGGTCAGCGTGCGGGGCAGCGGCACCGGGGGGATCAGGGCGAGCTCGTAGCCGCGCTGCGGGACGAGCCGGGTCTCCAGACCCCGCTCCGTCCCGAGGCAGACGATCCCGACGTTCGGGTCGCCCCGGCGCAGCGCGTCCGCGAGAGCCAGGGCGGGCTCGATGTGTCCGGCGGTGCCGCCGCCGGCCAGGACAACCCTCATGCTCGTTGACAACTCCTCAGCATGTTCGGAAGGGGGAATTCAACGCCGTGCCAGACCCAGCCAGCTTAGAGCCCTCACGACCGGTCCGGGGCCCCGTGCGGAGAGTGCCTGCCGCGCGCCGGGCTCGCGTTTCGCGAACGCGAGCAGCATCCCGAGCGCGAACAGGCTCGGGATGAGCGCCGAACCGCCGTAGGACACCAGCGGCAGCGGGATCCCCGTGATGGGCAGGACGCCGATGACGGCGCCGATGTTCACGATGGCCTGCACGACCAGCCACGCCGTCGCGCCGGCGGCCGCCAGCCGCGTGAACGGGTCGTTCACCCGGCGCGCGATCCGCAGGCCGGCGTAGGCGAGCAGCCCGAACAGCCCCAGGACGACGAGCGTGCCGACGAGCCCGAACTCCTCCCCCACGATCGCGAAGATGAAGTCGGTCTCGGCGTGCGGCAGGTAGTCCCACTTGGCGCGTCCCTCCCCGAGGCCCGTGCCGAACAGTCCGCCGGACGCGACCGCGAACAGCCCCTGCGTGCCCTGGTAGTTCGTCGTGAGCTGGTTGCCTGCCGGGTCGAGGAACCCGGTGAGCCGCTGCATCCGGTACGGCTCGACGACGATGAGGATCGACACCAGCAGGCACACGAGCCCGGCGATGCCGACGAACAGCCGTCCGGGGGCGCCGACGACCCACAGCAGCGCCAGGAAGATCGTGAGCAGCACCAGCGTGGTGCCGAGGTCGCTGCCCAGCATGACCAGCAGGACGAGCAGCCCCGCGCCCGGCATCAGCGGGACGAGCAGCGGCCGCCACTCGGTGAGCTGGCCGAGCCGGTCCTTGCGGGCCAGCAGGTCGGCGCCCCACAGGACGAGCGCGAGCTTGGCGAGCTCGGACGGCTGGATCTGCACCGGCCCGAGGTCGACCCAACGGGTGGCGCCGCCCGCGCTGCGTCCGAGGCCCGGGATCAGGACCATCGCCAGCGCGACGACCGACAGCAGCAGCAGCGGGTAGGCCAGCGCGCGGAACGTCTTCACCGGCAGTCGGGACGCCAGCCACATGCCCGGCAGCCCGATCGCCATCCACATGGCCTGCTTCTGGAACAGCGTGTACGCGGACCCGGTCGCCTGGAGCTGCTTCACGCTGGACGCCGACAGCACCATCGTCAGCCCGAGCGCGAGCAGCAGCACCGAGCAGCCCAGCACCAGGTAGTAGGACGTGAGGGGACGGTCGAGCAGCCCGACGGCGGCGACCACCTGCTCCCGCGGCCCCGAACGCCGCCCGCCCTCCTCCTCGGCCGCGGCCGTCATCGCTACCGGACGTCCTGGGCCAGGCGCTCGACGGCCGCGATGAAGGCGTCGCCGCGGGCCGGGTAGTCGGCGAACATGTCGAAGGACGCCCCGACGGGGGCGAGCAGCACGGTGTCGCCCGGGCGGGCGAGGGCGGTGGCTTCGGTGACGACGCGGTCCATCGCCCCAGTGTCGGTGTCGGAGACGTCCACGACCGGGACATCCGGGGCGTGTCGCGCGAGTGCCTCGGCGATCCGGTGCCGGTCGCGGCCGATCAGCACGGCGGCGCGGAGCCGTCCGGCGCACGACCGGACCAGGTCGTCGACGTCGAGGCCCTTGAGGAGGCCGCCCGCGATCCACACGACGGGCTCGAAGGCGGTGAGGGACGCGGCGGCGGCGTGCGGCTGGGTCGCCTTGGAGTCGTTGACGTAGGCGACGCCGGCGACGTCCGCGACGTGCTGGATGCGGTGCGGCTCGGGCACGAACGCGCGCAGCCCGTCCCGGACGGCCTCGGGCGGCGCCCCGAACGCGCGGGCGAGACCGGCGGCGGCCAGCGCGTTGGCGACGTTGTGCGGCGCGAACGGGTGGACGTCGCCGACCCCCGCCAGCTCGGCGGCCTGGCTCGCGTGCTCCGTGAAGGCGCGGTCGACCAGCAGCTCCTCGACGACGCCGAGTTCGCCGGGGCGCGGCACCCGGAGCGTGAATCCCACCCGGCGCTCCACGCCCTCGGCGCGTTCGGCGAGTGCCGTGGACGTCTCGTCGTCGGCGTTGTGGACGGCGACGCACCCCGGCGTGAAGATCTTGGCCTTGGCGGCGACGTAGGCGTCCATGGAGCCGTGCCAGTCGAGATGGTCGGGCGCGACGTTCAGCACCGCCGCCGCGTAGGGCGCGAGCGAGTTCGACCAGTGCAGCTGGTAGCTCGACAGCTCGACGGCCAGCACGTCGTACGGCTCGGCCACCGCCTCCACGATCGGCGTCCCCACGTTTCCCACGGCGAGGGCCTTGTGACCGGCGGCGGTGAGCATGCACGCCAGCATCCGGACGACGGTGGTCTTGCCGTCGGTCCCGGTGATCGCCAGCCAGGGCGCGGCGTCCGCCGGGCGGAGCCGCCAGGCCAGCTCGACCTCGCCGATGATCTCGATGCCGGCCGCCGCGGCCGCGGCGAGCAGCGGCACGTCGGGACGCCAGCCCGGCGACGTCACCACGAGGTCGGTGCCGGCGGGCAGCCCCTCGCCGTCGCCGAGCCTGACCGCGACCCCGCGCGCCTCCAGTTCGGCGGCGTGCCCGCGCTGCTCCTCGCCGTCGCGCGCGTCCACGACGGTCACCCGGGCGCCGTGCCCGGCGAGCACACGCGCGGCGGCGCGCCCCGACACACCCAGCCCGGCGACGCAGACGCTCCGCCCGTCCCAGGAAAGGTCCTTCATTCCCGCTTCCTGCGGGGGGACGACCCCCCGCACCCCCCGGTTCGCTCCGCTCATTCCTTGGGCATCCATTCCAGGTAGAACAGCCCGATGCCGATCGCGACGAACAGCGCGGACATCAGCCAGAAGCGCACGACGATCGTCGTCTCCGCCCAGCCGGACAGCTCGAAGTGGTGCTGCAGCGGGGCCATCTTGAACACGCGCTTCTTGGTCATCTTGAACCCGCCCACCTGGATGATCACCGACAGCGTGATCGTCACGATCAGCCCGCACAGGATGGCGAGCAGGAACTGGGTGCGGGTGAGGATCGCGAGGCCGACCAGGACGCCGCCGAGCGCCAGCGAGCCGGTGTCGCCCATGAAGATCTTCGCGGGCGGTGCGTTCCACCACAGGAAGCCGAACACGCCGCCGAGCACGGCCGCGGCGACGACCGCGAGGTCGAGGGGGTCGCGGACGCTGTAGCAGTTCGGGGCGAGCGCGAAGTCGGTGCAGCTGTTGCGGAGCTGCCAGTTCCCGATGATGACGTAGGCGGCCAGCACCATCCCGGCCGGGCCCGCCGCGAGGCCGTCGAGGCCGTCGGTCAGGTTGACGCCGTTGGACATGGCCGCGATGAGCAGCAGCGCCCACACCACGAACAGGTACGGGCCGATCGAGGGGCCGAAGTCGCGCAGGAAGGACAGGTGGGGGGCGGCGGGGGTGATGTCGTAGCCGTTCGGGAAGTTGAGGGATGCGACGGCGAACACGACGCCGGTCAGCACGATCCCGATCATCTTGGCGCCGCTGCGCAGGCCGAGGCTGCGCTGCTTGAACACCTTGATGTAGTCGTCCACGAACCCGACGGCGCCGAGGCCGGTCATCAGGAACAGCACCAGCATGCCGGAGATCGTCGGCTCGTTCCCGGTGAACAGGTGCGCGGCGGCGTAGCCGACGAGCGAGCCGACGATGAAGACCGTCCCGCCCATCTGGGGAGTGCCGCGCTTGGCGGCGTGCGCCTCCGGGCCGTCGTCGCGGATCATCTGGCCGTAGCCGAGCCGGTTCATGATCCGGATCCACACGGGCGTGCCGACCATCACGAAGATCAGCGCGACCCCGGCCGCGATGATGATGTTGGTCATCGGCCGTCCTCCGCGAGGATCGCCGCGGCGACCCGTTCGAGCCCGGCGACGCGGGAGGCCTTCACCAGCACGACGTCCCGCGGCGCGAGCCGCCCGCTGAGCGCGGCCACCGCCGCGCCGACGTCATCCACCTGCACGCACTCTCCCGTCCATGACCCCACCCGGCCCGCCCCGTCCGCGATCGCCGCCGCGTTCGCTCCCACGACGACGAGGCCGGCGACCCCGCTCCGCGCGGCATGCTCCCCGATCTTGGCATGTTCCGCGGCGGACGATGCGCCGAGTTCGGCCATTTCCCCCAGGACGGCGTAGGCGCGGCGGCCGCGGGCCATGTGCGCGAGGACGTCGAGGGCGGCGCGCATCGAGTCGGGGTTGGCGTTGTAGGCGTCGTTGACCATCGTCACGCCGTCGGGCCGCTCGGTGACCTCCATCCGCCACCGGCTCACCGGACCGGCCTCCGACAGTCCCTCGGCGATGTCTCCGGTCGCCATCCCGGCCGCCCGCACCGCCGCCGCGGCGGCCAGCGCGTTCGGGACGGCGTGCGCCCCGACCAGCCGGAGCGCGACCGGCGCCGAGCCCTCCGGCGTGACGAGGGTGAACCCGGCCCGGCCCTGCTCGTCGAGCGTCTCGTCCACGGCGCGGACGGCGGCGCCCGGCGACCGGCCGAACGTCACGACCTCGCCCCGGGTCCGGGACGCCATCGCGGCGACCAGCGGGTCGTCGGCGTTGAGGACGGCGGTCCCGCCCGGCGGCACCGCCTCCACGATCTCGCCCTTGGCGCGGGCGATGTTCTCCCGGCTGCCGAACTCCCCGACATGCGCGGTGCCGACGTTCAGCACCACCCCGACGTCGGGACGGGCGATACCGGTCAGATAGTCGATGTGGCCGATCCCGCGCGCGCCCATCTCCAGGACGAGATGCCGCGTCGTCGCGTCGGCGCGCAGCACGGTGAGCGGCAGCCCGAGCTCGTTGTTGAACGACCCGGGCGGGAACACGGTCGGGCCTGCACGGCCCGCGACCTGCCCGATGAGGTCCTTCGTGGACGTCTTGCCCGCCGACCCGGTGACCGCGATGACGGTCACGTCCGGCAGCCGCTCCAGCACGCCGCGGGCGAGCCGTCCGAGCGCCTCCTGGACGTCGGCGGCGACGACGCACGGCCCGTCCACCGGACGCTGCGCCAGCACCGCCGCGGCCCCGGCGGCCAGCGCCCCGGACGCGAAGTCGTGCCCGTCCGCGCGCTCGCCCTTCAGCGCCGCGAACAGCGCCCCCGGCTCCACGGCGCGGGAGTCCATCACCACGGGACCGCTCACCATGACGTCCGGGGGCCCGTGGAGGGTCCCTCCCGTGATCTCCGCGATCGTCGACAGCGGAAGTGGGATCACGCCTGCGTCCCGTCCCCTCTTGTCCCTGTCGTATGGCGCCGGAGCGCCTCCCGGACGACCTCGCGGTCGTCGAACGGGTGCACCACCCCCGCCACGTTCTGCCCCTGCTCGTGGCCCTTGCCCGCGACGACGAGGACGTCGCCGCGGCGGGCCCGGCCCACGGCCAGCGCGATCGCGGCGGCGCGGTCGGGCTCCACCACGATGTGCGCCCGCTCGGCCTGCGGCACCTTGAGCCCGCCCTCGACCATAGCGGCGAGGATCGCAAGCGGATCTTCCGACCTCGGGTTGTCGTCGGTGAAGTACGCGGTGTCGGCCAGCCGGGCGGCGGCCTCCCCCATCAGCGGGCGCTTGCCGCGGTCGCGGTCGCCGCCGCAGCCGATCACCACCGTGAGGTCGCCCTCGGTGACGGGACGCAGCGCGGTCAGGACGGCCTCGACCGCGCCCGGCTTGTGGGAGTAGTCGACGAGGGTGACGAACTCCTGGCCCTCGTCCACCCGCTCCAGGCGTCCGGGGACGCCGGGCAGGGACGCGACCCCGCGCACCGCCGCCTGCAGCGGGACGCCCGCCTCGACCAGCGCCACGATCGCGGCGAGCGCGTTCGCGACGTTGAACGGGCCCGCGAGCCGGACCTCGCCGTCGGCCTCGATCCCGCCGGGCCCGACGACGCGGAACACGCTGCCGTCGGCGCCGACGCGCACGTACTCGGCCCGCCAGTCGGCCGCCGGGTCGCCGGACGCCGAGAACGTCGTCACCGGCACCGACGCGATGTCCAGCAGCTCGCGGCCGTGGTGGTCGTCCAGGTTGACGACGCCGACGCGCGAGTACTCGGGCGTGAACAGCCGGGCCTTGGTGAGGAAGTAGTCCTGCATGGTCGGGTGGTAGTCCAGGTGGTCCTGGGAGAGGTTCGTGAACACCGCGACCTCGTAGATCATGCCGCCGACCCGGCCCTGCTTCAGCGCGTGGCTGGACACCTCCATCGCGGCGGCGCCGACGCCGCGCTCGCGCATCATCGCCAGCAGCGCGTGCAGGTCCGTCGCCTC
Source organism: Actinomadura sp. 9N215 (assembly GCF_044326345.1). Taxonomy (NCBI): domain Bacteria; kingdom Bacillati; phylum Actinomycetota; class Actinomycetes; order Streptosporangiales; family Thermomonosporaceae; genus Actinomadura; species Actinomadura sp. 9N215. Next base: position 69,845 of record NZ_JBIRBA010000019.1, read on the forward strand.
CGGCGTGGTCAGCGCGCTCGGCACCCGTTCGCCGCCCACCCGGATCTCGACGCCGCCGACCAGGCCGGTCTCGATCCCGGCGGCGCGCAGGCCCGCGTCCAGCAGGAACACCGTGGTGGTCTTGCCGCTGGTGCCGGTGACGCCGATCGTCGTGATGTCGCGTCCCGGCTCCCCGTACACCCAGGACGCGGCGTCGCCGAGCCGGGCCCGGACGTCCGCCACCACCAGCACCGGCAGGCCCGTCGCCGCCGCCCGGTCGTACCCGTCGGGATCGGTGAGGATCGCCGCCGCGCCCGCCTCCGCCGCCTGCGCCGAGAACTGGGCGCCGTGCGCCCGCGCGCCGGGCAGCGCCGCGTAGACGTCGCCCGGCAGCACCGCCCGCGAATCGTGCGTGACGCCCGTCGCCGACACCTCGTCCCAGCCGCCGCGTTCGATCCCGAGGAGCGCCGCGAGCCCGCTCAGCGGACGGGCCGGATTGGTGGTGGGACGCATGGCGTTTCTTTCGGTACGGACGGAACGGGACTGCTGGTGCACGGGTCGTGGTGGACTCACAGGCGAGGAGAGTACTCGCTGCGGTCAGTCTCGGGCGTGAATCTGAATGGTCGGCGGCCTGCTCCCCGTCGGCGGGACCTTCTCGGACCGCAGGGCGAAGCTCATCACGTCCTTGAAGACCGGCGCGGCCGCATCGCCACCATAGTGGCTGCCCCGCTTCGGATCCTGCAGGACGACCTGCACCACAAGCCGCGGATCGTCCGCCGGGGCGAACCCCGCGAACGACGCCGTGTAGCCGCCGCCGTCGTAGGTGCCGGTGCGCGGGTTGACGTTCTCGGCGGTGCCGGTCTTGCCCGCGACGCGGTACCCCTCGATCTGCGCCTTGGGGGCCGTGCCCTCGTCCGTCGGCACGCCCTCCAGCATGTCGCTGATCTGCCGGGCCGTCCGCGCGCTGATCACCTGCTTGCGCGGCGGCGCGGGCGCGGCCGTGAACTTGTCGTCGCCGCCGACGGTGCCCTCGACGAGGGTGGGCGCGACGCGGACGCCGCCGTTGGCGATGGTCGCGTAGACGCTCGCCATCTGCACCGCGTTCACCGACACCGTCTGCCCGAACGCGATCGGGTACCGGTCGGTGCCCGACCACTGGGCGGGCGGCTTCAGCAGGCCGGCCGTCTCGCCGGGCAGCGGCAGGCCGGTCTTCTGGCCGAACCCGAAGTCGCGGAGCGTCTGGTAGAGCCGCTGCGAGCTGATGCTGTCGCTGGCCATGATGGTGCCGACGTTGCTGGACTTGGCGAGCACGCCCGCGAACGTGAGCCGCTCGGGCGGATGGTGGTGCGAGTCCCTGAACGCGATGTCGTACTTCCTGATCGTGTCGGGGACGGTGTAGGGGGTGTGCGGGGTGACGCCGCCGTGCTCCATGACGGCCGCGGCCGTGACGACCTTGCCGGTGCTGCCCGGCTCGTACGCCTCCTGCACCAGCGGGCTGCCCCACAGGTTCCGCTCGGACTCGCCGTAGTCGTTCGGGTCGAACCCGGGCGCCGAGGCCATGGCGAGCAGCTTGCCGGTCTTCGGGTCCATCACGATGACGCTGCCGCTCTTCGCCTTCGTGGCCCTGACCTGCTTCTCGATCGCCTGCTGCGCCTTGAACTGCAGGTCGCGCCGCAGCGTGAGCCGCAGGCCTCGGCCGGGCTCGGACGGGCGCTTCTGGTCCTCGCCCATGGGGATGTGCTGGCCCTGGAGGCTGATCTCCACCCGCTGCCAGCCGTCGCGGCCGGCGAGGACGCCGTTCATCGAGCTCTCCAGCCCGGCGGCGCCCTTCCCCGTGTCGTTCACGAACCCTATGACGCTGGCGGCCAGCGAATCGTTGGGGTACTCCCGGCGGTATTCCGGCAGCGTCCCGATTCCCGGGAGGTTCCACGAGGTGATCAGCCGGGCCTGGTCGGGCCGGACGCCGTGCGCCAGGTACACGAACCGGGTGCGGGTCTTCCCGAGCTGCTTCATCAGCGCCGCGGGGTCGAGGCCGAGCGTCGGGGCCAGCGCGTTGACGATCGACTGCCGCCGGCCCGGCTCGATCATGTGCGGGTCGGCGTAGATCGCCCGCGCCTCCACCGTCATGGCGAGCGGGTGGCCCTGCGCGTCGGTGATGTCGCCGCGGATCGCGGGCAGCTCGATCTTCTCGAGCCGCTGGCGCATCGCCTCCTCGCTGTACTTGTCGGACTCGATCGTCTGGAGCTGGACGAGCCGTCCGGCGAACAGCGACAGCACGAACGCGACGACGAGCAGCCCGACGTTGAGCCGCTTGAGCGGGTCGCGCCGGTGGAACGGGACGCGGGTCCGCGGGCCGCGGGGCGGCGGGCGCCGTCCCGGGCCTCCGCCGCCGGGACGCGGCGAGCGCCTGGCCCCGTCGCCGGGGCCTCCGCCAGCCGGGCCGGTCCTGGACCTGGCGGTGTGGCCGTTCCGTCCCGTCTCGCCAGCGCGCCCCTTCCCGGGCGCGGCCTTGGCGGGCGCCTTCTTCTGTGCGGGCTTCTGCGCAGGCCTTTGGGCGGGCTTCGGGGCTGGCTTCTGGGCGGGCTTCTTCGGGCCCGGCTTGGTGGGCACGCCGGCGGCCCCCGCGTCGTCGCGCGTCGTCTCCCGGCGCGGCGGCTTCTTGCGCGGGGACTCCGTGCGCGGGACGGGACCCATGCCGCTGCGCGCGGGACGCCGGGCGGCGCTGCCCTTCGTGCCCGGCCGTCCCGCGCCGTCCGAGCCGCGTCCCCGGCCGGGAGGAGGCCCGGCGGTCCCGCGTCCCGGCCGTTTCGTCACCGCGCGCCCTGCCCGGCGGCCGCCGGCGGGACGCCGTCGCCGGGCACCACGGTGCCGGGGACGCCGACCACGCCCGCGGCGCCCGCCGCCGCGGCGGCCTCGGGCGGCACCGGACGGATCGTGCCGCCGCTCGCCCTGCCGGTGCCGGTGTCGAAGAAGGCGTGGTCCTCGGCGGGCCTCATGCCGAGCCCCTTGGCCTTGTTCGACAGCTGAGCCGGGGAGTCGCCGCGCGCGATGTCCTCTTCGAGCGCCTGCCGCTGCTGGTCGAGCCGCTTGTTGTTCTGCTGCAGCCGCGTCAGGGTGAACGCGTCCTCCGCGAGGACGGTGTTGAGCAGCAGCAGGCTCACCAGCGCGCCGCCGAGCAGCCCGACGATGAGCAGCACGAACGGGGCGCGCGGCGGCGAGTGCGCCGCCGCCCGCTTGGCGGCGTCCTTCTTCGCGGTCGCGTTCTCGACCGCGGTGCTCTTGGTCGCCGCGCCGGTCTTGGGCGCCGTGTCGGCGGGCGCAGGCGTGCGCTTCGCGGGCGCGGGCGCGGGCCGCGCGGGCGCGCGCCCGGCCGGCGTACGCGGGGCGGGCGGCTTCTTGCTGGGGGCCTTGGCCGGCGGCCGCTTGGTCGTCGTGGTCATGTCGCCTCCCGGACCCGCTCCGCGGCGCGCATCCGCACCGATCCGGCCCGTGGGTTGGTCGTGGTCTCCTCGTCGGACGGCAGTTCCGCCCCGCGTGTTAGAAGCCGGAACCTCGGCTCGTGTTCGGGCAGCGGGACCGGCAGGTCCGGCGGGGTGGTGTCGGCCGCCTGGGCGGCGAGGACCTGCTTGGTGATGCGGTCCTCAAGGGAGTGGTAGCTGAGGACGGCGACCCGGCCGCCGACCGGGAGCGCGTCCAGGGCGGCGGGCAGGGCCCGGCGCCAGGCGTCGAGTTCGCCGTTCACCTCGATGCGCAGCGCCTGGAAGGTGCGCTTGGCCGGGTTGCCGCCGGTGCGGCGGGTCGCGGCCGGGATGGCGGTGCGCACCAGGTCGGCGAGCCGCCGGGTCGAGTCGAGCGGGGCGCGCTCGCGCTCGCGGACTATCGCCGCCGCGATGCGCTGGGCGAACCGCTCCTCGCCGTACTCGCGCAGGATGCGCGCGAGCTCGGCGGGCGGGTAGCCGTTGACGACCTCGGCGGCGGTGAGGCGCTGGGCGCGGTCCATCCGCATGTCGAGGGGCGCGTCGTAGGAGTAGGCGAAGCCGCGTCCGGCCTCGTCGAGCTGCGGGGACGAGACGCCGAGGTCGAACAGGACGGCGTCCACCCCGGGGACGCCGAGACGGCGCAGCACCTCGGGGATCTCGTCGTAGACGGCGTGCTCCAGGGTGACCCGGTCGCCGAACGGGGCGAGCCTGCGCGCCGAGCGTTCCAGCGCGGTGGCGTCGCGGTCGAGGCCGATGAGGCGCAGCCGCGGGACGGCCCGCAGCATCGCCTCGGCGTGGCCGCCCATGCCGAGCGTGGCGTCGAGGTAGACGGGGTCCCGGCCGGTGACGGCGTCCGCCGCGAGGGTGAGCGCGGGGGTGAGGATCGCCAGGACGCGACCGAGCATGACCGGTACGTGACCGGACTTGGCCGCGTGGTCTCCCACGTCCATGGTTCCACCCCCTGTGCTGCCACTTCGCTCGCGGACTGCGTGGCGTCGCCGGACCGGACGACCGGTACCCCCCGGCGGCGGCCTCGCCCGGCCAGGTCCCCATCCGCTGCCCTTGGGAAGACACCGCGTGGTTGCGCGGGGGGTCGCCGTCTGGCGCCGGGGAAGCTGCGCCAGCTGGCTAGGAGAGCGGCTGGAGACCTGGCCGAACGTGGGCCATAAGCCGGTCATCGGACCGACGGGTCGTATCTCAGAGGATCCCTGGCAACACCTCCTCCGAGACGTCGGAGAACGTCTCCTCCTCCTGCTCCAGGTAGGTCTCCCACGCCTGCGCGTCCCAGATCTCGAGTCGCGTGTTGGCGCCGATGACCGTGCAGTCGCGGGTGAGGCCCGCGTACTTGCGGAGCGGCGGAGGTATGGTGACGCGGCCCTGCTTGTCGGGGACCTCGTCGGAAGCACTGGCGAAGAAGACCCGGCTGTAGCCGCGTACGGCCTTCTCGGTGACCGGTGCGGCACGCAGAGCCTCGGTTATCCGCTGGAACTCCGCCATGGGGAAGACGTACAGGCAGCGTTCCTGGCCCTTCGTGATCACCAATCCCCCCGACAGCTCCTCGCGATATTTCGCCGGCAGGAACAGCCGTCCCTTGTCGTCGAGGCGCGGCGAATGGGTGCCGAGGAACACCGGCCCCACCTCCCCGCGCCGCATGGGGCGCACCTGCTCCCCACGGCGCCCCACTCTACTCCACTCTTCCCCACCGTCAACAATAAAAACACGTTCCATCGGCCGATTCGGCCGACGAATCCCCAGTTCAGAGGGGGTGGTGAGGAGTGGGGGCGCGCGGCGCGCCGTCCGCGTGCCGCGGCGCGGGAAATGGCGTCCGCGCGCTCCCGTCCCGGGGCGGCCGGGGGACAGGAGGGGCCCGGTGGAGAGAAGTGGTGCGCCGCGGCGGGTTAGGACCCCGATCCCGTGGAGCACAATGGGCTCGCGTTCACCATGAACATCGCGGCGCGCCGTCCGACGACGTACTGTCGTTTGGGCGGCCGCAAAGAGCGCCGCACCGGCGCGTGAATGGAGCGGGCTCCGAATGAGGGGCCGGGCTCACCGCGCGGCCGGACGGCTGAGGAGGGTTTGGTGGCAGTAGGAACGCACGGCGAGTCGTTCATGGAGACCGACCCCCCGGCATCCCACCCGGCCCAGGACGGCGCCCGGGGGGCGGCCGGTCCAGGACTCGACGGCCTCGCGCAGGTCGCGAACAAGATCCGGGACGCGGTGGAGTCGGTGATCGAGGGCAAGCCCTCGGTGGTGCGGCTCGCGCTCACGGTGCTGCTGGCGGAGGGGCACCTGCTCATCGAGGACGTCCCCGGCGTCGGCAAGACGATGCTCGCCAAGGCGCTCGCGCGCTCCGTCGACTGCTCGGTGCGGCGCGTCCAGTTCACGCCCGACCTGCTCCCCAGCGACATCACCGGCGTCAGCGCCTACAACCAGGAGCTGCGCGAGTTCGAGTTCAAGCCGGGCCCGGTGTTCGCCAACATCGTGGTCGGCGACGAGATCAACCGCGCCTCCCCGAAGACGCAGTCGGCGCTGCTGGAGTGCATGGAGGAGCGCCAGGTCACGGTGGACGGCACCACCTACACGCTGGAGCCGCCGTTCATGGTGATCTCCACGCAGAACCCGGTGGAGATGGAGGGCACCTATCCGCTGCCGGAGGCGCAGCGCGACCGGTTCACCGCCCGCATCTCGATGGGCTACCCCGACCCCGCCGCCGAGCTGGAGATGCTGGAGACGCACGGGTCGTCGTCGCCGCTCGACCGGCTCACCCCCGTCGCGCACGCGGCTGACGTCCGCGACCTCATCGACGTGGTGCGCCGCCAGCACGTGTCCGCGGCGGTGCGGCAGTACGCGATCGAGCTGGTCACCGCGACCCGCGGCCATCCCGAGCTGCGGCTCGGCGCGTCGCCGCGGGCGACGCTGCACCTGGTGCGGGCGGCGCGCGCGTACGCGGCGCTGGACGACCGCGACTACGTCGTCCCAGACGACGTCCAGGACCTCGCCGTCCCCGTACTCGCCCACCGGCTGCTGCCGACCGCGGAGGCGCAGGTCGACCGGCGCCGTCCCGAGCAGGTCGTCGCGGACCTGGTGAAACGTCTTCCGGTGCCGTCCCCCGGGAAGTGACAGTTGAGACGCGCGCTTGCCGGCCTGACCACGCGCGGGCGGTCCTTCGTGGCCGCCGGCGCGACCGCGATCGTGTGCGCCTTCGTCCTCGGCGAGCGCGACCTGCTGCGCGCCGGGGTGCTGGTGCTGGCGCTGCCGCTGCTGTGCACGCTCGCGGTGTCGCGGACCCGCTACCGGCTGGCCTGCGCGCGGCGGCTCGACCCGCCGCGGCTGCCGGTCGGCCAGGAGGCCCGCGTCGACCTGCGGCTGGAGAACGTGTCGCGGCTGCCGAGCGGGCTGCTGATGGTGGAGGACCGCGTCCCCTACGCGCTCGGCGGGCGGGCCAGGTTCGTCCTCGACCGGATCGAGTCGCACGGTAAGCGGCAGCTCGGCTACCGGATCCGCTCGGACGTGCGCGGCCGCTACCGGGTGGGTCCGCTGACCGTCCGGCTCGCCGACCCGTTCGGGATGGTGGAGCTGGTCCGCTCGTTCAGCCTGGCGGACACGCTGACGGTCACGCCGACGATCTACCCGCTGCCGTCCGGGCGGCTGTCCGGCGCGTGGACGGGCGGCGGCGACAGCATCGCCAAGGCCGTCTCGGCGGCGGGCGAGGACGACGTGACGCCGCGCGAGTACCGGCACGGCGACGACCTGCGCCGCGTCCACTGGCGGTCCACGGCCCGGCACGGCGAGCTCATGGTGCGGCGTGAGGAGCAGCACTTCCAGAGCAGCGGGACGCTGTTCCTCGACACCCGCCGCGCCGCGCACTGGGGCGACGGCCCCGGCGGCACGTTCGAGCAGGCCGTGTCGGCGACCGCGTCGATCGGGGTGCACCTGGCCCGGACGGGGATGAACCTGCGGTACGTCACCGACGCGGGCGAGACGCTGCCGGCCGCGCGGTCCGACGGGGCGTTCGAGGGGCTGCTGCTCGACGCGCTGGCGGTGGCCCGCCGGTCCAAGACGCGTGCGCTGTCGGCCGGGCTGGCGGCGCTGCGCGGCCGGGCGGGCGCGGCGCGGGAGGGCGACGGGCTGGTCATCGGGGTGTTCGGCGTCCTGTCCAAGGAGGAGGCGCGGTCGCTGGCGGCCATGCGGCGCGGTACCGGGACGTGCGTCGCGGTGCTCGTCGAGGGACGCGGGCGCGCCGCGGACGCGGCATCGGGGAACGGCGCCCTCGCGAACGGCGGGACGTACAGCGGGGCCGCCGCCGGGCTGCTGCGGGCGGGCGGCTGGCGGGTGGTGATCGTCCGGTCGGCGGCGGAGCTGACCGGAGCGTGGGCGCAGGCCGGTCAGACCGGCGACGACTTCGTCAGGGACGGCTCATGAGGATCCGGATGACGGTCATGGCGGGGCTGGCGACGCTCGCCGGCTCGGTCGGCCTCTACCCGCTGTTCGAGTCGGGAAGCTGGTTCTGGGCGGGGCTCGGCGCGGTGCTGGCCGTCGGCGGCGGGGGCGTGCTGGCCCGGCGGCTGCGGCTGCCGGCGGCGGCCAACCTGCTGTTCGGGCTGGTCGCGCTGCTGCTGTACCTGAACCTGGCCTACGCGTCGGGCGACGCGTGGCTGGTGTTCATCCCGTCGCCCGAATCGGTGGGGCACCTCGCCGACCTGGTCGACGACGGCTGGAGCTCGGCCAACCGGTACGCGGCGCCCGTCCCGGTCCTGCCGGGGATCGAGCTGATGGCCGCGGCCGGGATCGGGCTGGTCGCCGTCCTCGTCGACCTGCTGGCCGTGCGGATGCGCCGCGCCGCCCCGGCCGGGCTGCCGCTGCTCGCCATGTACAGCGTGCCCGCCGCGGTCCGCGAGGACGGCGTCAGCTGGCTCGCGTTCGGCGTCGGCGCGCTCGGCTTCCTCGCCCTGCTGATGGCCGACGCCCGCGAGCAGGTCGGCGGCTGGGGCCGGACGGTCACCTCGTTCCGGCAGCGGGACGTGCCGCTGGCCGGCGCCGACCCCCGTCCGGAGGAGGAGTCCGTCCTGCCGGACGCGGCGGCGCTGGCGGCGTCCGGCCGCCGTATCGCGGCCGGCGCGGTCGCCGTCGCGGTGCTGGTGCCGGCGGCGGTGCCGGGGCTGCAGCCGCGCGGCATGTTCGGCATCGGCGGCGAGGGCCGCGGCGGCACGCAGACGGTGACCACGCCCGACCCGCTGGTCAGCCTGAAGCGGGAGCTGACCCGGCAGGACGACTCGGTCGTCCTCACCTACCGGACGAATGACCCGGAGTCGCCCGACTACCTGCGCCTGTACGCCCTCGACAAGTTCGAGGGCGACCGCTGGACGTACTCCCAGCTGGACAGCCACGTCAGCGACCGCCTCGACGAGCGCGACATCCCGGCGCCGCAGGGGCTGTCGGTCGCGTCGTCCCGCGAGGTGACGACGAGGGTCCAGGTGCGTCCCGAGGTCAAGGACATGTCGTTCCTGCCGGTGCCGTATGCCCCGTCCGAGGTGTCGATCAGCGGCGACTGGCGGGTGGACGAGCGGTCGCTGATGATCTACTCGCTGCGCGACTCGGCGGACGGGCGCGCCTACACCGTCACGAGCCGCCGCGCGGAGCCGACGATCGGCCAGCTCGCCGCCGCGAACACCATCCCGGCCGAGGTCGTGTCGCGCTACACGGCGGTGCCGAAGAACGTGCCGAAGGAGGTAGCCAAGCTCGCGGAGAAGGTCACGGCCGGGTCGGGGTCAGCGCTGGCGCAGGCGGTGCGGCTGCAACGCTGGTTCACGCTGACGGGCGGGTACACCTACGACCTGGCCGCGCCGCCGCCGAAGCACGGCAGCGACCTGGTCGACTTCCTGCTGCACAGCAAGCGCGGCTACTGCGAGCAGTTCGCCGCCTCGATGGCGCTGATGGCGCGGATCCTCAGCATCCCGTCCCGCGTGGCGATGGGCTACACGTCGGGCAGCGAGGTCAAGCCGGGCGAGTTCGTCGTCCGGTCGCGGGACGCGCACGCCTGGCCGGAGCTGTACTTCGAGGGCACCGGATGGGTGCGCTTCGAGCCGACCCCGTCGGGCGCGGGCGGGCAGGGCACCGCCGACACCCCCGACTACACCCTCCCCGCGGTCAGCGGCAGCGGCGGCGAGGGGAGCGAGAGCGCGCCCGCGCCGGAGGCCTCCTCACCCGCCGACGACCGGTCGCCCACGGCGCAGCCGTCCACCCGCCACCGCAACGACAGGGACGAGACCGGCGGCGCCGCCGCGCAGGACGACGACGAGGACGGGTTCTCCGCGACGCCGTGGCTGGCGGGCACGGTGCTGATCGTGCTGCTGCTCGCCGTCCCGATGGCGCTGCGGACGTTCACCCGGCGGCGCCGCTGGGCGGCCCTCGTCACACCGCCCAAGGCGCCGCCCCGGGGGCGTCCCGGATCGCCGCGGGGGGCGGCGGCGCGGCCGCCGGCGCCCGATCCCGCGGGCGCCGCGCACGCCGCGTGGCGGGAGATGCGCGCCGACGCGCTCGACCACGGCCTCGAATGGCGGGCCAGCGACTCCCCGCGCGCCACGGCGCGCCGCCTCGGCGAACTGCTGGAGCTGGACGAGGCGGGCGCGCGGGCCCTCACCCGCATCGCCCGCGCCGAGGAACTGGCCCGCTACTCCCCGTCGCCGTCCACCGAGCCGCCGGAGCGGCTCCGCGCGGACGTCCGGACCGTCAGGGAGGCGTTCGCGGCGTCCGTGAGCCCCCAGGTCCGCTGGCGGGCCCGGCTGCTGCCGCCGTCCACGGTGGAGCAGACCCGGACGACGCTCCGGTCGGCGGGGAACCGCGCGCTGGACGCGACCGCCCGCCTGAACGACCTGCCCGCCCGGCTCCGCCGCAAGTAGGCGCAGGTCCGCCGCAAGTACCGCAAGTAAGCGCGGGCGCCCAAGAATCACCCCGGATACGCGTTCGTCCCGGCCCGCGCGGCTTGTCCGCGTCCGGCCGGGACGTTCAAGACGGCGTCAGTCGCCTTCGGTCCTGCGGCGCCAGCGCTCTTCCATGCGTGCCATGAAACCGGCCTTGGCCGGTTTCGGCTGGCGGGACTGCCGAGGTTGCCTGGCCTGCCGGCCGCCGCCGCCGCGCGCGGGCTCGTTGCCGATGCCCGTCATCCGCTTCCAGCTCGTCAGCGCCCAGACGCAGCACACCACCATGAGCAGGAAGCCGGTGACGCTGACCGCGATGGTGACCGTGCCCTCGTTGATCACGAGGCCGGCCATCAGGGCGCCGACGCCGAGGACGAACCCGAAGGCCGCCTTGACGATCCGGCGCTTGTAGTGGACCTGTGGGCTGGTCGAGCGAACCGCGTGAGCGAACTTCGGATCCTCGGCGTACAAGGCCGATTCGATCTGTTCGAGCATGCGCTGCTCGTGCTCAGAGAGCGGCACGGCACCTCCCAACGACAGCCCCGCGGCGGGGAGTCCGATGCAGGACGCGAACGTCAACGGTGATATGCCCAGAATACGAGCACTGTGCCGCGCACGAAAGCAGACGGCCCCTTGAGGCCCCGGCGCCGGTCACCCCACAGGCTTCTTTCATTGTGTTCCGTCCCTGCCGTCACGTCCGTCCCCGTCCGCGCGCCGGACCAGCGCGGCGGGGCGGACCGCGCCGCGGCCGAACCGGTGCGCGACCTGGTCCATGGCTCGCTCGGCCTCACGCCAACCACGTTCCGGCTCGTCGAAGGCGAGCTGGCGGGGGGCCGCGCCGGCGGGACCCAGGTTCTCCACCCGGACCCCGACCAACCGGAGTCGTACCCGTTCCAGCCCGGCCCCCTCATACAGCTCCCGGGCTGTGACATAGATCACACGAGCCAGATCGGTGGGCTCCGTGAGCGTGCGCGACCGCGTGATCGTCTTGAAGTTCGCCATCCGTAGCTTGACGGTCACCGTCCGGCCCGCGTTCCCGCTCGCCCGGAGCCGGGCGCCGACCCGCTCGGCCAGCCGCAGCAGCTCGCGGCGGATGACCTCCGGGTCGTCGACGTCGGTGTCGAACGTCTCCTCGGCGCCGATGCTCTTGTCGGGCGTGTGCGGGACGACCTCGCGGGGGTCGCGTCCCCAGGCCAGCTCGTGCAGATGGGCGCCCAGCGCGTTGCCCAGCTCGCGCTGCAGCGTGCTGAGCGGCACCTGGGCGAGCTGGCCGACGGTCCGCAGGCCCAGCCGGGTCAGGGTCTGCTCCGTCCGCTCACCGACGCCCCAGAGGGACGCGACGGGCAGCGGGTGCAGGAAGTCGACGGCGCCGTCGGCGGCCACGACGAGCAGCCCGTCCGGCTTGCAGCGGGTGGAGGCCAGCTTCGCGACGAACTTGGTGCTCGCGACGCCGACCGAGCAGGTGATGCCCTGCTGGGCGCTGACCTGCTCGCGGATGTGCCGCGCGATCGCGGCGGGACGGCCGAGCCGCCGCCCGGCGCCCGCCACGTCCAGGAACGCCTCGTCCAGCGACAGGCCCTCCACCAGCGGCGTGACGGAGCGGAAGAGCTCGAACACGGCCGCGGACACGCGGGAGTACTTGCCGGGGCTCACCGGCAGGACGACGGCCCGCGGGCACAGCCGCCGCGCCCGCGACATCGGCATCGCCGAATGCACGCCGAACCCGCGGGCCTCGTAGGACGCCGCCGAGACGACGCCGCGCGGCCCGGCCCCGCCGACGATCACGGGACGTCCCCGCAGCTCGGGACGTTCCAGCAGCTCGACGCTGACGAAGAAGGCGTCCATGTCGACGTGCAGGATGTGGCAGCCGGTGTCGTCGGCGGGCGGACCGGGCTGCGGCCCCGGCCGGTGCAGCTGCTGCTTGCGGCTCACGCTCGCAGCCCGCCGGCACGGCCCCTCTGGGGGGACGACCCCCCAGACCCCCCGGAGGGGGGAACCCGGTCGGCCACCAGGTGCAGCTGGGTGGCGAGGTCCCGCAGGACGGGGTGGACGGCCGCGACCGACTCCAGCGCGATCAGCGCGTCGGCGGAGCCCGCGTCGCCGTCCAGCATGCCGGACGGCACCAGGTCGGCGAAGATCCGGACGCCGTGCAGCTCGGCGACCCGCAGGCCGGACCCGCGCACCAGCGCCGACAGCGTCTCCCGGGTGAAGCGGCGGGGCATGCGGTCGCCCTCGCCCCACCGTCCGGACGACGCGGTCAGCACCAGGCGGGCGTCGTCGAAGTGCCCGGCCAGCGCGCGGTGCAGCGCGGCGGCGATCTGCCCGGCGACGAGGACGCTGACGGATCCGCCGGGGCGGACCACGCCGGTCAGCGCGGCCATCGCGGCGGCGGGGTCGTCCACGTACTCCAGGACGCTGTGGCACAGCACCAGGTCGGCGGCGTCCGGGCCGAGGAGGTCGGGCAGGTCGACGGCGTCGCCCTGCATCGCGCGGACCGTCACGCCCGACTCGGCGGCGCGGCGTTCCAGCGCGGCGAGCGCGTCGGGGTTGGCGTCGACGACGGTGACCCGGTGCCCGAGCTCGGCGAGCGGAACGGCGAAGCCGCCGGTGCCGCCGCCGACGTCCACGACCTCGCTCCGCCCCGCCTCGGGCGCGATGCGGTCGAGCACGGCGCGCAGCGCGTCCCAGAGGACCGCGTTCCGGACGCGGCTGCCGCCTCGGACCCGTTTCTGCTGCCGGCCGGCCACGGCCACTCCCTTGACGTCGCTCATCGAGGCCCAGCCTAGCCGCCCGGAACCCCCGGACGGGCGGCGGCCGACGGCGCCGTTATACGACGGCTACCAGTGGAAGCGCGCCGCCCCCGTCACAAGGAGCGTCACAAGGAGAGGGACGGCTTGAGTTGCTGAAGGCGGGACAGGAGGCCGTTGACGAAGCGCGGGGACTCGTCGGTGGACAGCTCGGTGGCGAGGCCGACCGCCTCGCTGACGGCGACGCCGTCGGGGACGTCGTCGACCCACAGCAGCTCGTACGCGCCCATCCGCAGGACGTTGCGGTCGACGACGGGCATCCGCTCCAGCGTCCATCCGGTGGCGTAGGTGGAGATCAGCTCGTCGATGCGTTCCTGGTGCTCCTGGACGCCCTCGATCAGCCGGACGGCGTGCGGGTACTCGGCGAGCTCGTCCTGGTTGGGACGGCCCCGCGCGGCGAGCACCGCCGTCGGCCGCTCCTCCCGCAGCTCCGCCGCGAACAGGATGTCGAGCGCGAGTTTGCGTGCCTTGGTGCGTGCGCTCATTCCTCAGCCGCTCGCCTCAGCCACGGCCGAGGTACTCGCCGGAGCGGGTGTCGACCTTGACCTTCTCGCCGGTGGTGATGAACAGCGGCACCTGGACCTGCGCGCCCGTCTCCAGGGTGGCGGGCTTGCTGCCGCCGGTGGAGCGGTCGCCCTGCAGGCCGGGCTCGGTCTCGGTGATCTCCAGCACGACGGCCGCGGGGAGGTCGATGTACAGCGGGTTCTCGTCGTTGAAGGCGATCGTGGCGTTCTGCTCGGGGAGCAGGTAGTTCGCGGCGTCGCCGACGACGGCAGCCGGGATGTGCGGCTGGTCGTAGGTCTCGGTGTCCATGAAGACGAAGTCCTCGCCCTCGCGGTAGAGGTACTGCATCTCCCGCTTGTCCACGCTGGCCACGTCGACCTTCGTGCCGGCGTTGAACGTCTTGTCGACCACCTTGCCGGACAGCACGTTCTTGAGCTTGGTGCGGACGAACGCGCCGCCCTTGCCTGGCTTGACGTGCTGGAACTCCAGGACGGTCCACAGCTGGCCGTCGAGGTTCAGCGTCATGCCGTTCTTCAGGTCGTTCGTCGTCGCCACGTGAGTCGTTCTCCCGGTCGCGGGCCCGCGCGCCTAGAGGACGAGCAGGTCCTTGGTGGTGGTGGTGAGGATCTCCGGGCCGCCCGGACGGACCACCAGCGTGTCCTCGATGCGGACCCCGCCGCGGCCGGTGAGGTAGACCCCCGGCTCCGCCGTGATCGGGACCCGGTCCATCAGCTTACCGGTCTTGTCGTACCCCATGAGCGGAGCCTCGTGGATCTCCAGGCCGACGCCGTGCCCGAGCCCGTGGGTGAACGCGTCGCCGTGCCCGGCGTCCTTGATGACGTCGCGGGCGGCGGCGTCGACGGCCTTGGTCTCCGCGCCGGGGCGGGCGGCGGCGACCGCCGCCAGCTGGGCGCGGTGGACGAGGTCGTAGACGTCGCGCTGCCAGCCGGCGGGCTCGCCGATCGCGACGGTGCGGGTCATGTCGGCGTGGTAGCCGCCGTACAGGGCGCCGAAGTCCAGGGTGACGAGGTCGCCGGGCTGGAGCTCGCGGCCGCCGGGATGGTGGTGCGGGACGGCGCCGTTCGGCCCGGACGCGACGATCGACTCGAACGCGGCGCGCTCGGCCCCGAAGTCGACCATCGCGCGTTCGAGCGCGACCGCGACGGCCCGCTCGGTGACCCCGGCGCGGATCTCGGGGAGGACGGACGCGAACGCACGGTCGCTGATGGCGCACGCCTCCCGCAGCAGCGCGATCTCCTCCTCGTCCTTGACCAGGCGGAGCTCCTCGACCAGGTGGCCGAGCGGCGTCAGCTCGACCTCGGCCTGCCCGGCGAGGGCGGTGTGGTGCTCGACGGTGAGGTCGTGGGCCTCGAAGCCGAGCGGGCCGTGGCCGTCGGCGGCGGCGCGGGCCGTCAGCGCCTCCGCCACGAACCGGCCGACGACGATGGGGAGTTCGGGGCAGACCTGTTCGGCCGTCCCGGCGTACCGGTTGTCGGTGGCGAGCACGGCCGGGCCGTCGGCGGGGACGAGCAGCGCGGCGCGGGAGCTGTCGAGACCGGTCAGGTAGCGGACGTTGACGAGCCTGGTCACCAGCAGGGCGCCCGCGCCGCGTCCGGCGACGAGCGCGGCCAGCCGGCGGCGGCGGGCGATGTGTGTCTCCCCCATGGTCAGACTCTAGATCACGGTCCGGGGCCGCGGGGAGGCCGTCTCGACGGGATCACAAAACATGAAGAACGCTCGACTTCATGCCCGGTGGCGGGCTAGCGTGTTCGGCGGTATTGAGCCATGCCGGGCGGGCGGCGTGCCGGGGCGCCTGCGGCACGCCGCCCGTTGCCCGGCCGCCCCGTTGCCCGACCGCCGTGCGGCTCGCGCCGCGGCTACAGGTCGGCGGCCATCTCCTTGACCTTCTCGATCAGGGCGAGGCGGCCCTTGTGGTCGCCCGCGACCGGGGACACGTTGAGCGTCGTGACCCCGGACTCCTTCATCGCGGCGAGCCGCTCCCGGACGTGCCCCTCGGGGCCGATGAGCGACATCTTCTCCAGCAGCTCGTGCGGGACCTTGGCGGCGGCCTCGTCCTTCTTCCCGGCGAGGTAGAGGTCCTGGATCTCCTCCGCCTCCCGCTCGAAGCCGTACCGGCGGGCCAGGTCGTTGTAGAAGTTCCTGTCCTTGGAGCCCATGCCGCCGATGTAGAGCGCGGCCATCGGGCGGCCGAACTCCAGGAACCCCTGGACGTCGTCGCCGATGGCGAGGGCGGCCTGGCCGACGACGTCCAGCTCGCCCAGGGCGGGGTCGCGGCGGGCCCGGCCGGCGGCGAGGGCCGCGCCCCACACGTCCTTCGCCTTCTCCGGCATGTAGAAGATCGGCTCCCAGCCGTTGGCGACCTCGGCGGTCAGCTCGACGTTCTTCGGGCCGATCGCGGCGACGAGGATCGGGATGTCGGCGCGCACGGGATGGTTGATGAGCTTCAGCGGCTTCCCGAGCCCGGTGCCCTGCCCGGCGGGCAGCGGCAGCGTGTAGTGCCTGCCGTCGTGCTCCAGCCGCTCCCGCCGCCACACCTTCCGGCAGATCTCGATGATCTCGCGGGTGCGGCCGAGCGGCGCGGTGTAGGGGACGCCGTGGAACCCCTCGATGACCTGCGGCCCGGACGCGCCGATGCCGAGCGTGAACCGGCCCTCCGACACGAAGTCGAGCCCGGCGGCGGTCATCGCCGTCAGCGTCGGCGTCCGGGTGTAGAGCTGCAGGATCCCGGACGCGATCTCCAGCCGCTCGGTCTTGGCGGCGATGTAGCCGAGCTGGCTGACCGCGTCGAAGCTGTACGCCTCCGCGACGAACACGATGTCGAGGCCGGCCTTCTCGTAGTCGGCCAGCTCATCGACGGTCTGCCTGAAGCCGGCGTCCGAGTAGCTGAGCGACATCCCGATGCGCATCGGCGTTCCCCTCAATGAACCGAATCTGATTCCAGTCGACGGTAACCTACGGCGGCGACGCGGGCACGCGCCGGGCCGGGGCTGGGGCCTGGGGCCGGGTGCGGGGGCCTGGGCCGGACGGGTGTCAGCCCAGGGCCGGGCCGTTCAGGGCGTCCAGCGCCGTCCGGTACATGGCGGTGCGGATCTTCGCCACGACCCGGCCGTCCTTGCCCGCCAGGGACGCGGCCAGCTCGACGGCGGCGGGCAGGACCTCGTCCTCGGCGGCGGCGCGCCGGACGATCCCGGCCGCCACGGCCTCCTCGGCCGGGTACCGGCGGCCGGTGAGCATCGCCTCGTGCGCGGTGGCCTTCGGCAGGCGCGCCCGGATCAGGGCGTCCATGCCCGGCGTGAAGCTCATCCCGAGGTCGACCTCGGGCAGGCAGAAGTAGCCGCGGTCCGCCCGCATGACGGCGAAGTCGTGCGCGAGCGCGAGCATCGCGCCGGCGGCGAACGCGTGCCCGTTGAGCGCTGCGACGGTCGGCATCGGCAGCGACAGGATCCGCGCGTAGAGGCCGTGGACGCGACGCAAATAGTCCTCAAGGCTGTCCGGGTTGGCGCCTAGCCAGTCGAGGTCTAGGCCGTTGGAGTAGAACTTGCCGGTGCCGACGGTGACGAGGGCGCCAGGACCGTCGTTCTTCTCCACGGTGGCGAGCGCGTCCTCGACGGCGCCGAGGAACTCGGGGCCGAAGCGGTTCTCGCCGGCGTCGAACCGCAGGACGTACACGTCTCCGTCGCGCTGGAGGTCGATCACGAGGGTCTCCTTCGTCCGTGCCCTGAGGCGACCTTACTCGCGGGTAGGGGGCGGGAAGACCATGCAGGTGGTGGTTCCGTGCGCGACGAGCTTGCCGTTCTCGTTGCGGATCCGTCCCTCGGCCGTGGCGAGCTTGCGTCCGACATGGACGGTCGTGCCCTCGCAGACCAGCCGTCCGCCCTCCAGCGGCACCGGACGGACGAAGTTCACGCTCAGCTCCAGCGTCGTGTAGCCCGCGCCGTCCGGCAGCGAGGTGTGCACGGCGCAGCCCATCGCCGAGTCGAGCAGCGTGGACATGATGCCGCCATGGACGGTGCCCAGCGGGTTGCTGAAGTCGGAGCGCGGCGTGAGGGCGAAGACCACCCGTCCCGGCTCCAGGGCCTCGGCGGTCATGCCGAGCAGGGCGCCGATGCCGTAGCCCTTCTCCATGCCCCTGTCGAGCAGCTCCTTGAGCTGGTCGAGGCCGGTCGTGGTCCCCATGCCCGCACCCCTCTTCGGTATGACGTCCGTCATAGACGATCTTCTCTATGACGGATGTCATGGTCAATGCGCACTGCCTATGATGAATGTCATAATCGGGGCATGGGGACCGACAGCCGGGAACGCATGGTGCGCAGCGCCGCCTACCTCTTCCGCGAGCGCGGTTACAGCGGCACCGGGTTCCGCGACGTCATCGCGCACAGCGGCGCGCCGCGCGGGTCGATCTACCACCACTTCCCGGACGGGAAGGCGCAGCTCGCCGAGGAGGCCGTCCGCTACGCGGGCGACTTCCTCAACGCCGGCATCCTCGCCGCCACCGAGGGCGGGGACGCCGCGTCCGCCGTGGACGCCTTCGTCGGCTGGTGGCGGCAGGTCCTGATCAGGAGCGAGTTCCGCGCCGGCTGCCCGGTCGTCGCCGTCACCGTGGAGTGCCACGACGACGCCCCGCAGCTCGCCGCGGCCGCGGCGGCGGCGTTCGACCGCTGGCAGGACACCCTCGCCACCGGGCTCGGCAACGCGGGCGTCCCCGACGACCGCGCCGCCCGGCTCGCCCGCCTGATCGTCGCCGCCGTGGAGGGCGCGACGATCCTGTGCCGCGCGCACCGCGACGTCGCGCCGCTGGACGACGTCGTCGCCGAACTCAAGGACCTGACTCGCCAGGCCGTCGGGGACGACTAGCGGCCCCGAAGGCCAGCGCGGCTAGGGCTTCTCGGCGAGGAGTTCGGCGATGGCCTGAAGGGCCAGGACGTACGACATCGCGCCGAACCCGGCGATCGTGCCCGTGGCGACGCCCGCGACGACCGACGTGTGCCGGAACTCCTCGCGGGTCGCCGGGTTCGTGATGTGGACCTCGACGAGCGGCGCGGTCCGCTGGGCGAGGGCGTCGCGCAGCGCGTACGAGTAGTGCGTGAACGCGGCCGGGTTCACCACCAGCGGGACCCGGTCGTCGGCCGCCTCGTGCACCCAGCGCAGCATCTCGGCCTCGTCGTCGGTCTGCCGGAACTCCACGCTCAGGCCGAGCCGGCGGCCGGTGTCGCGGCACATGGCCGCGATGTCGTCGAGGGTCGTCGTCCCGTACACGTCGGGTTCGCGGACGCCGAGGCGGCGCAGGTTGGGCCCGTTCAGGACGAGGACGCGGCTCATCGTGAGATCTCCCGGTAGGCGGCGGCGAGGAGGGCCTCGTCCGGGCCTTCGAGGCGGCCGGGCTCGGCGACGGCGTCCAGGACGACGAACCGCAGCGTCGAGCCGCGCGACTTCTTGTCGATGGTCATCGTGGCGCGCAGGCCCGGCCAGTCGGCGGCGTAGGACACCGGGAGGCCGACGGACGTCAGGATGTCCCGGTGCCGCTGGACGACGTCGGCGGGCAGCCGCCCGGCGAGGCGGGCCAGCTCCGCCGCGTACACCATGCCAATGGCTACGGCGTGGCCGTGCCGGAACCGGTAGTCCTCGGCCTTCTCGATGGCGTGCGCGAGGGTGTGCCCGTAGTTGAGGATCTCGCGGAGCCCGCTCTCCCTGAGGTCGGCGGACACCACGTCCGCCTTCACCTGGACGGCGCGTTCGACCAGCTCGCGGGTGTGCGGGCCGTCCGGGGACGCGGCGCCCGCCGGGTCGTCCTCGACCAGCTCCAGGATCTTCGGGTCGGCGATGAAACCGGCCTTGACGATCTCGGCGAGTCCGCTGATGTAGTCCTCGCGCGGCATCGTGATCAGCGTGGTCAGCTCGCACAGCACGCCGGCGGGCGGGTGGAACGCGCCGACGAGGTTCTTGCCCTCGGGGATGTTGATGCCGGTCTTGCCGCCGACGGCCGCGTCCACCATGCCGAGCAGCGTCGTCGGGACGAGCACGGCCGGGACGCCGCGCAGCCACGACGCCGCCGCGAACCCGGCGAGGTCGGTGGTCGCGCCGCCGCCGACGCCGACGACGGCGTCCGTCCGGGTCATGCCGTGCCGGGCGAACGACGACCAGAGCCCGGCGAGGACACCGGTCTCCTTGGCCGCCTCCCCGTCCGGGACGGGCAGCGGGTGGACGGTGTATCCGGCCTGCTCAAGCGCGCCGCACACGGGCCGGGCGATCTCCGGGAGGCCCTCGGCGTGGACGACGGCGACCGTCCGCGCGCGTTCGCCGACCATGCGGGGCAGCTCGCCGAGGACGCCCGTCCCGATGACGACGTCGTACGGGTCGGGACCGCCCACGCGGACACGGGACTGCGTCACGCGGTCTCCAGCGCTTTCGTGATCTCTTCGACGATGTCGGCGGGGTCGCGGCCGTCGGTGTCGACCTGGATCGTGCCGAGCCGCTCGTAGATCGGCAGGCGCTCCTCCAGGAGCTTGCGCATCTGGCTGCGCGGGTTCAGGACGAGCAGCGGCCGCGCCGACGCGAGACCCACCCGCTTGATCGCCTCGGACAGCCCGACCCGCAGGTACACGACGGTGTGCCCGCCGAGCAGGTCCTGCGTCTCCGCCGCCAGGACCGCGCCGCCGCCGAGCGCGACGACGCCCTCGTGCCCGGCGAGCGCCGCCGCGACGGCCGCGCGCTCCAGCTCGCGGAACCGGTCCTCGCCGTCGTCGACGAAGATCTCGCCGATCGGCTTGCCCGCCGCGGACTCGACGTCGGCGTCGGTGTCGCGCAGCGGCACGCCGAGCCGGCCGGCGAGCGCCGCGCCGATCGTGGTCTTGCCCGAGCCGGGCGGGCCGATGATGACTGCCTTCGGTCGCATGCTCAGCGGATCCAGTTCACTCATTTGATCGTCAGCGAGGACAGGTATCCCCGCAGGTTGCGGGCGGTCTCCTCGGCGGAGTCGCCGCCGAACTTCTCCAGCGCCGCGTCCGCGAGGACGAGCGCGACCATCGCCTCCGCGACGACGCCGGCGGCGGGCACGGCGGTGACGTCGCTGCGCTGGTTGATCGCCTTGGCGGGCTCGCCGGTCCGCACGTCGATGGTGTCGAGGCGGCGCGGGACGGTCGAGATCGGCTTCATCGCGGCCCGGACGCGCAGCGCCTCGCCGGTCGTCATGCCGCCCTCGACGCCGCCGGCGCGGTTCGTCCGGCGGCGGACGCCGTCTGGCGTGCCGTCGATCTCGTCGTGCGCCCGGGACCCGGGACGGCGCGCGGTGGTGAACCCGTCGCCGAGCTCCACGCCCTTGATCGCCTGGATGCCCATCAGCGCCCCGGCCAGCCGCGAGTCGAGCCGCCGGTCCCAGTGGACGTGGCTGCCGAGCCCGGGCGGCAGCCCGTAGGCGAGGACCTCGACGACGCCGCCGAGCGTGTCGCCGGCCCGCTTCGTCTCGTCGATGTGGGCGATCATCGCGGCGGACGCGTCCGCGTCGAGGCAGCGGACCGGGCTCTCGTCCACGCGGGCGAGGTCGCCGGGCTCGGGCAGGACGCCGGCCGGGGCCTCGACCTCGCCGAGCGCGATCACGTGGCTGAGGACGTCCACGCCGAGGGCCTGCTTGAGGAACGCCTTGGCGACCGTGCCGAGCGCGACCCGCGCCGCCGTCTCCCGCGCGCTCGCCCGCTCCAGGACGGGCCGCGCGTCGTCGAAGCCGTACTTCTGCATGCCGACGAGATCGGCGTGGCCGGGCCGCGGCTGCGACAGCGGCGCATTCCGCGCCTGGGCCTCCAGGACGGCGGCGTCCACGGGATCGGCCGACATGACCGTCTCCCACTTGGGCCACTCGGTGTTGCCGACCTCGATCGCGACCGGGCCGCCCTGCGTCACCCCGTGCCGGACGCCGCCGACGATCGTCACCTGGTCCTGCTCGAACTTCATCCGGGCGCCCCGCCCGTGGCCGAGCCGCCGGCGGCGCAGCTCCTCGGCGATGTCGCCCGAGGTGACGCGCACACCGGCGGGCAGGCCCTCCACGATCGCGGTCAGGGCCTGGCCATGGGACTCCCCCGCGGTCAACCAGCGCAGCATGCCCCTGATCCTATTGAGTCCGCGCCGCCGCCCGTGACGGCGTCCGCCATCTGAGAGGCTCGTCGACGGAGGTGGGGGCGGTGAGAGAGCAGGTGAGGGAGCAATTGCTGGGGCAGGCCCGGGCGTGCGCCGAGCTGGGGTCGCCCATGTACGCGGAGCTGCTGGCGCGGGCCGCGGACGACCCCGGCGGGATCGTCGCGGAGGTGCTCGGGGAGCGGACGGAGATCGGCTTCGTCCTCGGGATGCTGGGGACGGTGCACCGGATCGTCCTGGAAGGGCGCGCGTCCGACCTCGCGGCCCACTATCCGACCGCGGGCGGGACCAAGGACCCCCTGGACGCCTGGCCCGCGTTCCGGGACGTGCTGGTCGAGCACGCGGCAGAGGTCAGCGCGGGGCTCGCCGACCCGCCGCAGACGAACGAGGTCGGGCGGGCGGCGCCGCTGGTCGGCGGGCTGCTCACCGTCGTCGCGGCCACCGGTCTGCCGGTCAGGCTGCTGGAGATCGGCGCTAGCGCGGGGCTGAACCTGCGGGCCGATCGGTTCCGGATCCTGCACGAGCGCGGCGGCTATGGACCGTCCTCCAGCCCCCACCCACCGCCAG
This sequence comes from Actinomadura sp. 9N215, assembly GCF_044326345.1. NCBI lineage: Bacteria > Bacillati > Actinomycetota > Actinomycetes > Streptosporangiales > Thermomonosporaceae > Actinomadura > Actinomadura sp. 9N215. Next base: position 92,243 of record NZ_JBIRBA010000019.1, read on the forward strand.
TCAACGGACGAGCTCCGCTCGACAGCCCGGATTCGCCGGTCGTGCTGCCGGACGCCTGGCGCGGCGCGCTCCCGCCGAGCGTCCCGCTCACTGTCGTGGAGCGGCGCGGCTGCGACCTGGCGCCGCTGGATCCCGCCTCGCCGGAGGCTCGGCTGCGGCTGCTGTCGTACGTGTGGCCCGACCAGACGGCGCGGGTCGAACGGCTGCGGGCGGCGTTCGAGGTGGCCGCGCGGGTCCCGGCGACGGTCGTGCGGGCGGGCGCCGCCGAGTTCCTGGACGGCCTCGCCCCGGCGCCGGGCGCGGTGACGGTCGTGTGGCATTCGTCGATGCAGCCGTACATGTCCGAGGACGAGGCGGCGCTCGTCGTCCGGCACGTGGAGAACGCGGGGGCGGCCGCGACCGGGGACTCCCCCATCGCCTACCTGACGTTCGAGGCCCGCGACGGTTCGCGCCTCGAATCCGTCCAGGTCGTGGCGCTGCGGACGTGGCCGGACGGGAACCGGAGGGTCCTCGGCGAAGGCCCCTCCCATGGCCTGCCGATCACCTGGTTCTAGGCGATCTCGCGCCAGTCGAGGACGGACGCGACGCGGTCCCTGACGGCGGCGAGGAAGCCGAGGCGGTTGGCGCGCAGGGCCGGGTCCTCGGCCATGACCATGACGTCGTCGAAGTAGGCGTCGATCGGGGCGATGAGGGCGGTCGCCGCGGCGGCGAACTCCGGCAGCGACGGGTCGCCGGGGAGTTCGGCCTGGACGGCGGTGAACGCGGCGTGCAGGGCGCGTTCGGCCGGTTCGGCGAACAGCGCGGTGTCGTAGCCGGCGGGTGTCTCGTCCGGGACGATGCGCAGCACGCGCTGCAACGCGGTCGTGAGCTGCTCGAACCGTGAGGAGCGGAGCAGTCTGCCCAGGTCGGCGGCGGCCTGCGCGGCGCGGGCCGGGGTGCCCGCGTGCGGCAGGACCGCCCGGACGACGTGCACGGGATGGCCCTCGTCCAGGAGGTTCTGCTCCAGGCGCCGCGCGACGAACCGTTCCGCCTCGGCGAGCGCGTCCGGGGCGACGTCGACCGGCTGCTGACGGGCGGCGACGGCCAGGCCGTCCTCGACGGTGACGGGCGCGAGCTGGAGGACGGTGCGCAAGATCGCGGTCAGCGCGAGCGCGGCGCGCCGCAGGCCGAACGGGTCGGAACTGCCCGTCGGCGCGGATCCGACGGCGAACAGGCCCGCGAGCAGGTCGAGCCGGTCGGCGACGGCGAGGAGCGCACCGGCGGCGGTGGCGGGGAGCGCGTCCCCGGCCGCGCGGGGCAGTTCCATCTCGTGGAGGGCCTGCGCGACGACCTCGTCCTCCCCGGCGCGGCGCGCGTACTCGCGGGCCATCGTCCCGGCGAGGCTCGGCAGCTCGATGACCATGGCGGACGCCAGGTCGAACTTCGCCAGCGCGGCGGCGCGGCCGAGCGTCGTCCGCTCCTCGGCGGTGAGGTCGAGCCGTCCGGCCAGTTCGGCGGCGATCGCGGCGATGCGGGACGACCGGTCGGCCATCGAGCCGAGGCGTTCGGTGAACGTGAGCCTGCCGAGGCCCTCCTTGATCTGCTCGGGCGTGCTCCGCAGGTCCTGGCGGAAGAAGAACGAGGCGTCCTCGTAGCGCGCGCGGAGGACGGCCTCGTTCCCGGCCCGGACGGCGTCGCGGTCGCATTCGCCATTGGCGACCGTGACGAAATGCGGAAGGAGACGGTTCGCGGACGCGCGCACCGGCAGGTACCGCTGGTGCTTGCGCATGACCGTGGTGAGGATCTCCTCGGGCAGGTCCAGGTACTTCTCGTCGAACGAGCCCAGGATGGCGACGGGCTCCTCCACGAGGTCGACGATCTCCTCGACGAGGCCGTGCTCCGCGTCGTGGTCGACGGCGCCGCCGTGGCGGCGGGCGAGTGCGGTCGCGTCCTCGATGATCCGGGTCCGGCGGCGGGACGCGACGGGCTCGATGCCGTGCTCGCGCAGCGCCGTGACCAGCGACGACGCGTCCGGGATCTCGACGCGCGGCTCGCTCGCCGTCCGGTGGACGCGCGTGACCCGGCCCGCCGTCAGGCCGGAGACCGTGAACGGGATCTCGTGGCCGTCCAGCAGCGCGAGCAGCCAGCGGATCGGGCGGGCGAACGACAGGCCCGGCGCGTTCCACCGCATGTTCTTCCCCGCGCGCAGCCCGGTCACGATCTCCGGGAGCAGCCCGGCCAGGACCTCGGCCGCCGGACGCCCCGCCACCCTCCTGACGCGTCCCGCGTACTCACCGCCCGACACGGTGACCCTCTGGACGTCCGCCACGTCGATGCCCTGCCCGCGCGCGAACCCCAGCAGCGCCCGCGTCGGCTCCCCGGACGCGTCGTAGGCGGCGGCGAGACGCGGCCCCTTCACGACCTGCTCGGTGTCGGGCTCGCGGGGCTCCAGGTCGCGGACGAGCACGATGATCCGGCGCGGCGTCGCGCACGCGTCGAGCGAGGACGCGTCCGTGACCAGGCCCGTCCGCTCCAGCCCGGCCAGCAGGCGCTCCGCGACGTCGTCGGCCGTCCGGGCGACCTCGTGCGGCGGCAGCTCCTCGACCCCGATCTCCAGCGCGAACGTGCCCGCCGCCGCGAGTTCCGGCAGCGCGGGCGCGACGGCGGCGACGGCGGCCGGACGGGTCGCCGCGTCGCCCAGCGGGTGCCCGAGCTCGGCGCGGCGCTCCACCCACAGCGCGGCGACCTCGTGCGCGAGGCCCCGCATCCGCGCGAACGCGCGGGCCCGCTCCGTCGTGCCGATCGCGCCGCGCGCGTCCAGGACGTTGAACGTGTGCGAGCACTTCAGCACGCAGGTGTGGGCGGGGACGGGCAGGCGGGCGTCCAGCATCCGGCGCGCCTCCGCCGCGTACGCCTCGAACAGCTCCCGGTTCGCCGCGATGTCGGCGTCGTCCAGGTAGTAGCGGCTCATCTCGTACTCGGCTTGCCCGAACGCCTCCCCATAAGAGATGCTCTGTTCCGCCCCCTTGGCTGCGCCCCACCACCCCCGAGGCGCGTACGCGATGTCCTTGAAGTGGGAGACGCCCTGGAGCGCCATCAGGATGCGCTCCATCCCGTACGTGATCTCGACCGAGACCGGGTCGAGGGTCAGGCCGCCCGACTGCTGGAAGTACGTGAACTGGGTGATCTCCAGGCCGTCCAGCCAGACCTCCCAGCCGAGCCCCCACGCGCCGAGCGCGGGCGACGCCCAGTCGTCCTCGACGAACCGGACGTCGTGGGCGCGCAGGTCGACGCCGAGCGCGGCGAGGCTGCCGAGGTAGAGATCCTGCGCGTCGCCCGGCTCCGGTTTGAGGATCACCTGGAACTGGGTGTGGGTCTGCAACCGGTTCGGGTTGTCGCCGTACCGCGCGTCGTCGGGGCGGACGCTCGGCTCGGCGTACGCGACCCGCCACGGCTCGGGGCCGAGGACGCGCAGCGCGGTGGACGGGTTGAGCGTGCCCGCGCCGACCTCGGTGTTCATCGGCTGCGCGACGAGGCAGCCGTGCCCCGCCCAGTAGCCGGTGAGCCGGATCAGGGCGTCCTGCATGGTCAGCATCGACCCAGCCTGGCGAGCACGCGCGGCGGGCGCCAGCGTATTTTCAGGCGCGCCGGATGACGCTCAGCTCGACGCCGCCGACGATGTGCCCGCGCAGCAGCTCCGCGAGCCGGTCGGACACGCGCTGCACGGTGCGGCGCTCGTCGTGCCCGGCGACGACGGCGAACCGGACGGCCAGCTCCGTCGACTCGCCCTCGGTGACGCGGACGCCGCTGACCGACTGGTCGGAGCCGAACGCGGCCTCGACGGCGGCGAGGACGTCCGGGTCCTCGTGCGGCGGCGGGACGGGACGGCCCTCGGCGAGCAGGTGCAGGCGCAGGCCGTCCACGGCGAACGGGACGGGGCCCGCGACGTCCACGACCAGGGCGTCGGCGCCCTCGTCCAGCGCGGCGCGGCACGCCTCGCCCGCGCGGACGGCGACGGGACGGGCGTCCGCCCGCCACGCCCGCATCGTCTCGGCGCAGGTGAAGCCGAGCACGCCGCGCCGCCCGTCGTCGCCGACCAGCGTGGGCAGCGCCATGTCGCTCGACTTCTCCCGGCGCAGCTCGCCCGGCGCCACGTCTTCCTCTTCGGTGAGGACGGCGACGATCGGCACCAGCAGCCGCGCCCCCCGCAGCCGCCGCAGGACCACGTGCGCGGCGACGCGCCCGGCCGCGTACCCGGCGAGCGCCTCGCAGAGCCGCGGGTCGGCGCCGCCGTCGTCCCCCGGGAACTGCGGTTCGGGAATGGTCAGTCCGGACACGGCAGGAAGGCTATATCCTCCGGCGACCGCCGTGGGTGGCTATCCGGATACTCTCCGTTCCGACGGCGTCAGCCGAGGTCGGCGATCGCCGCGACGGTGCCGCCCCCGGACGGCCCCTGATGCACGGCCGCGACCGAGACGAACACCGCCGGATCGCCGGTGACGGACGCCGCGACGCCGCCGACGCACGCCTTGATCTGGCGGTGCCAGTGCACGTCGGAGTCGTCCAGCATGATGTTGCGGCGGCCCCGGACCGAGCCGCCCGGGTCGGCCTCGCACTTGACGAACACGTTGACGAGCCGGTCGCCCAGGTCGGACGCGCGCGGACGGTCGGGCAGGCCGAGGCCGGTCGAGGCGATGGCGTCCCAGATGCCGTCGGCGTCGAGCGCGTCCTTCATCACACCGTGCCCGGCGCGGTACCGGCCGCCGATGCCGCGCACGTTGCCGACGACGACGATCTGCGCCCGGTCCAGCTCCACGCCCGACGAGCACGACGCCACCGACGAGTACAGCGACAGGTCCTTGTGGATCTGGGCCGCGGACGGCGGCTCGATCTCGCCGAGCGCGACGGCGATGCCGAGCGCGGTCGTCGAGTTGGAGACGTCCATCGACTTGAGGGTGTCCTCGGTGACGACGTCGTGCCCGCGCGCCTTGGCGTCGTTGATGGTGTCGAGCGTCAGCAGCGGCGTCTTCGTCTGGACGTAGTGGACGTCGGCCGGGTCGTCGATCCCGGCGGTCTTCATCGCCTCGCGGACACCCGCCGCGACGGTCTCGACCATCGCGGGACGGCCGATGTCCTCCGGCCGGATGATCTCGCTCATCGCGACGCCGACGGACAGGCGCGGCTCGTCCGACCTCGGCACGGACGCGGGGTCGACGGTGGCGAACACGGTGGCGTGCGGGCTGAGGACGCCGTCGGTGCCGCCCGACCACACCAGCGGGACGCGTCCGACCTCGTCCGCCGGGCGGGTCCCCCTGGCGATCAGCACCTCGCGGAACGCGCGGTCGGCGAGCAGCCGCGTGTAGTCGTTCACGCCGCCGTTGCCCTCGGTCTTGCCGACGACGGCGAGGACCCGGTCGGCGTCCAGGACGCCGTCGTCGATCAGCCGGGCCAGCCCGGACGCGTCGGTCACGCTCTCGATGGGGATCTTGCGGACTTCGATCGGATCGGGCACGTCATCGCTCCTCAGCTGTCTCTGTCGGCTCTCTACCCCGGTCACGCCTCGATGATCGTCCCGGCGTCGCCGTGCGCGGCGTCGCCGAGCCTGGCCAGCGACGTGATCGCCGCGCGCCGCCCGCCGGACGCGACGAACCGGCGCACCGCCTCCACCTTCGGGCCCATGCTGCCGCCGGCGAAATGCCCGGCCGCGGCCAGCTCCGCCAGTTCGCCGGTGGTCGTGCGGCGTAGCGGACGCGCCGCCGGCGTCCCGAATCCGGCCATCGCGTACTCCACGTCCGTCGCGATGACCAGGACGGTCGCGGCGAGCCGCCGCGCCAGCAGCTGCGCCGCCAGGTCCTTGTCGACGACGGCCTCGACGCCGCGGAGCGTCCCGTCCACGCGGGCCACGGGCACTCCCCCGCCGCCCGCCGCGACGACGACGTGCCCGGCGTCCAGCAGCGCCGCGGCCGCGCCGGCGTCCAGGATCTCCAGCGGCTCCGGCGACGCGACGACGCGCCGCCAGCCCCGCTCCCCGAACCGCCGCCACACCTCGCCGCGCGCCATGGCCCGGCGCGCGTCCGCCTCCGGGAAGTAGCGGCCGATCGGCTTGGCGGGGGCGGCGAAACCGGGGTCGGACGCGTCCACCAGCGTCCGCGTCACGACCGTGGACACCGGACGCCCCGCGCCCCGCGCCGCCAGCGCCCGCTCCAGCGCATTCATGATCATCACTCCGACGGTGGCCTGGGTCTGCGCGCCGCACCAGTCCAGCGGGACCGGCGGCACCACGCCCGCCGCCAGCTGGTTCTTGATCAGCAGGTTGCCGACCTGCGGCCCGTTCCCGTGCGTGAGCGCGACCCGCGCGCCCGCCGCGACCAGGTCCGCCACCGGCCCCATCGCCGACTCGATCGCCGCCGCCTGCGCGTCCGGCGCGGCGCTGCCGTCCGGGGCGGTCATGGCGTTGCCGCCGAGCGCGATCAGGATCCGCTCGCCGTCGAGCTCGCCCCCGCCGTTCCAGCTCACAGGCCGAACGCTAGCCCCGCCGGACGCCGCGCTCATGGGCGAAATCCGCCCAACGAGCGCCGCCGCTTCGGCAATCCGCGCCGATCAGCGGAGGCGGGCAAGGCGCTCCACGGCCTCGTCGATGACCTCGTCCTTCTTGCAGAACGCGAAGCGGACGAAGTGCGCGCCCGCCTCGGCGTGGTCGTAGAACACCTGCGTCGGGATCGCGACGACCCCCGCCTTCTCCGGCAGCGCCCGCGCGAGCGCCATTCCGTCGGTGAAGCCCAGCGGCCGGATGTCGGCCTGGACGAAGTACGTGCCCTGCGGCCGGTACGTGCTGAACCCGGCGGCCTCAAGCCCGGTGATGAGGCGGTCGCGCTTGGCCTGCAGCGACTTGCGCAGCTCCTCCACCCACGGGATCTCGTTGGCCAGCGCGTACGCGGCGGCCCGCTGGTAGGGGGCGCTGACCGCGTAGGTGAGGAACTGCTTCACCGTCTGGACGGCCCTGACGTACGGCGCGGGCGCCGTCACCCATCCGGTCTTCCACCCGGTGACGGAGAACGACTTGCCTGCGGACGACACCGACACCGTCCGCTCGCGCATGCCGTCCAGGGTGGCGAGGGGGATGTGCTCGGCGTCGTCGAACGTCAGGTACTCGTACACCTCGTCGGTGATCGCGACGAGGTCGTGCTCGCGGCAGACGTCGGCGACGGCCTCCAGCTCGGCGCGGGTGAACACGGTCCCGGCCGGGTTGTGCGGCGAGTTCACCAGGATCGCCCGGGTGCGGGGGCCGACGGCCGCGCGCAGTTCGTCGGGGTCGAACGTGAAGCGCCCTTCCGCCGGACGCAGCGTGACGGGCCTCCGCACCGCCCCGGCCAGCGCGATCACGGCGGCGTAGGAGTCGTAGTACGGCTCGAAGACGATGACCTCGTCGCCGGGCCCGGTCAGGGCCAGCACCGACGCGGCGATGCCCTCGGTCGCGCCCACGGTGACGAACACCTCGGTCGCCGGGTCGTACGACAGCCCGTACCGCGCGAGCCGCTGCGCCGACACCGCCTCGCGGAGTTCTGGCAGGCCAGGACCGGGCGGGTACTGGTTCGCGCCCGTGCGGATCGCCTCGACGGCCGTGTCGAGCACGCCCTTCGGGCCGTCCTCGTCGGGGAAGCCCTGGCCCAGATTGATCGCGCCGGTGCGGACCGCGAGGGCCGACATCTCGGCGAAGATCGTCTCGCCGAACTCCTGCATCCGCGTTACGAGAGGCTCAATCACGCCGACCAGACTAACGGGCCTCAGATCCAGCCCATGTCCTGGGCGGCGCGGACGGCGGCGAGCCGGTTGGACTCGCCGAGCTTGGTCATGGCGGTCGAGAGGTAGTTGCGGACGGTGCCCTCGGACAGGTGCAGCCGCGCCGCGATGCGGGCGGTCTCGGCGCCGGTGCCGGTGAGGCGGAGGACCTCGCGTTCGCGGTCGGTGAGGGGGTTGTCGCCCGCCGCCATGGCTGTGGCGGCGAGCTCGGCGTCCAGGTAGCGGCCGCCGTCGTGGATCTTGCGGATGGCGGCGGCGAGCTCCTGGGTGGGGGCGTCCTTGGCGACGAAGCCGCGGACGCCGGCGGCCATGGCGCGGCGCAGGTAGCCGGGGCGGCCGAAGCTCGTCAGGATGCAGATCGCGCAGCGGGCGCCGGACGCGGTGAGCCGTTCGGCGACGGTGAGGCCGTCCGCGCCGGGCATCTCGATGTCGAGGACGGCGACGTCCGGGGCGTGCGCGGCGACCGCGGCGGCGACCTCGTCCCCGCGGCCGACCTCGGCGACGACGTCCAGGTCGGGTTCCAGGCCGAGCAGGGCGGCGACGGCGCCGCGGATGAGCTGCTCGTCGTCGGCCAGCAGGACGCGGATCACGCCGTCCTCCCGGCGACCGGTTCCGCGGGGGCGGGGGCCTCCTCCGGGGCGGGGAGCGGGACGGCGGCGCGCAGCAGGAAGCCGTCGCGGCCGTGGCGTCCGGACGTGATCTCGCCGCCGGCGACGGCCACGCGTTCGGCGAGGCCGGTGAGGCCGGAGCCGTTTCCGTCGCCGTCCCCGTGGACGCCGTCGTTGCGCATCTCCAGCACCACGGACCCGTCGTAGGCGGTGAGGGTGACGGCGCAGCGCCGCGCCCCGCTGTGCTTGATCACGTTGGTGGCGCCCTCCCGGATGACCCAGCCCAGCACCGAGCGGACCTCGGGCGGCAGCGTGTCCGGCGGGTCGCCGATCTCGCAGCGGATCCCGGCGGCCTCCAGCACGGCGCGGGCCCCGGCCAGCTCGGCGTCCAGCTCGACGGCGCGGTACCCGCTGACGGCGGACCGCACCTCGCGCAGCGCCTCGCGCGCGGTGCGGCGGACGTCGGCCATCTCGGCGCCGGCGCGGCCGGGGTCGGTGGCCGCCATGCGCATGGCCAGCTCGCTCTTCACCGCGATGAGGGAGAGGCTGTGGCCGAGGAGGTCGTGCAGGTCGCGGGAGAAGCGGAGCCGTTCCTCGGTGACGGCGAGGCGGGCGAGGGCGTCGCGGGCCGCGTGGGTCTCCCGGTGCATGTCCCACATGCGGCGCTGGTAGCCGTTGACGAACACGACGATGCCGCAGGCCGCGGTGTAGAGCGCGAACATCGTCGGGAGCAGGAGGTACCAGGGCAGGCCGCCGTCCGGGAAGTGGCGTTCCGCGGCGACGGTGGTGATCACCGAGCAGAACACCCCGGTGGCGACGCACAGGACGGCGACCCGCCTTCGGCTCATCGGTGACAGGCCCAGCGCGGACAGCCAGAAGACCGGGACGATGGTGAACATCGGGCTGGTCAGGATCATCAGGCTCAGCGCGGCCGTGACGGCCCCGCTGAGGACGACGTCGCGGCGGGACGCCCCGCCCGCCAGCCCCGCCTTGACGAGGCGGGCGTAGTACCAGCTGAGCAGGGCGAGTCCCGCGAGCGCCGCGACGACGACGGGGACGCCCGCGCCGCCGTCGGCGTAGGCCATGCCGAGTCCGGCGAGGCCCGGCCCGACGAAGCCCACGGCGGCGCAGAGGAACGAGCGGTAGGTGACCCGCTGGTAGCGCTCCAGCCTGCGGGTGTCACGCGCTTCGAGGTCCGCCGTCGTCGCGACCGTCATGTCCCGCCTCCTCCTCGTGTCGCACTGTAACCGGTTCGGCACCCTTCATCAGGCGTGCCGGGGCTCCCAGCGGAAGCAGCGGGCAGCGAGCACGCGGCCGAGCGCGACCCAGCCCCCGAGGACGGCGAACGACGGCAGGCACGCGCGCCAGCCTTCCAGGACACCGACGGACGGGTGCGCGGAGCGGGCGTGGAAGTCCTGCCCGAAGTAGCCCGTCCTGGTGATCTCCACGACGGGGCTGAGGGGCGTGAACCGGCAGATCTGGGCGAGCCAGCCGGGCAGGTCGTCCAGCGGGAACATGACCCCGCCGCCGAGCAGGCAGCCGAACATGATCGGCAGGACGGTGACCTGCGCCAGCTCGGCGGTCGGGCTGACGCCGGACAGCGCGAACGCCAGGGCGGCGAAGACGGCGACACCGCCGGCGAGGCCCGCCAGGACGAGGACCGGGTCGGCGGGGAACCGTCCGCCGAGGGCGACGCCGAGCACGACGAGCAGCGCCAGCGCCTGGACGGCGTACATCCCGATCGCGGTGAGGACGCTGCCACCGGTGATCTCCGCGTCCGACAGGGCGGTGCCGCGGAGCCGTTTGAGGGTGAGGTCCTCGCGGCGGGCGGTGAACACGGTGACGAGGTTCATCAGGATGGCGAAGACGAGGAAGAAGGCGAGGTGGCCGGTGCCCTGCAGGAGCGCGGCGTCCACGCCTCCCATGTCGATGCCCTTCATCGGGACGAGCATCCCCGCGAACACCAGCGGCAGGCCGACGACGGTGACCAGGGACGTCCTGTTGCGCCACAGGAGGGTGAGGTCGAGGCGGGAGACGCGCAGCAGGGGCGGAAGGGAGATCGCGGAGAGGCTCATCGGGTGGCTCCTTCGGCGGCGGTACGGAGGAAGACGTCTTCGAGGGAGGCGCTGCGGGCCTCCAGGCCGTCCAGCCGGACGCGTTCCTCGTCGGCCCAGCGCAGCAGGTCGTACAGGCCCGCCTGAAGGCCGGGGCCGGTGACGGTGTAGGACGCGGTGGTGCGGCCGCCGTCGACGGTGATGTCGGCGCGGGCGCCGCGCAGGGCGGGCAGCTCGGCGACCTGGACGCAGCCGGGCATCTGGAAGGTGATGCGGTCGCCGTGCCCGGCGACGACGTCGGCGACCGTCCCGGACGTCTCGATCCGGCCGCGGTGCAGGATGGCGAGCCGGTCGGCGAGCCGCTCGGCCTCCTCCAGGTAGTGGGTGGTGAGCAGGACGGTGGCGCCGCCCGCGACGACGTCCCGGACGATCTTCCAGGTGGCGTGCCTGGCCTCGGGGTCCATGCCGGTCGTGGGCTCGTCCAGGAACAGGACGGCGGGACGCCCGAGCAGCGCGAGCGCGAGGTCGAGGCGGCGCTTCTGGCCGCCGGACAGCTGCCGCACCCGCACGTCCGCCTTCTCGGTGAGGCCGGCGAGGGCGACGGCCTCGTCCCGGTCGCGGGGCTCGGGGGTGAAGCGGCGCCAGTGCTCGACGGTCTCGGCGACGGTGAGGTCGGCGAAGAAGCCGCCCTCCTGCAGCATGATGCCGATCCGGGGGCGGACGGCGCCGCGCTCGCGGTGCGGGTCGTGCCCGAGGACCCGGACCGTCCCCTCGTGGACGGCCCGGTGCCCCTCCAGGGTTTCGAGCGTCGTCGTCTTGCCTGCGCCGTTCGTGCCGAGGAGCGCGAACAGCTCGCCCGTCCCGACCTCGAAGGAGATCCCGGCGACGGCCTCGAAGTCCCCGTACCGCTGGCGGAGCCCTTCGACGCGGATGGGTGGGTTCGTTTCCATGCCCCCAGCGTCGCGATCCGGGCGCGCCCGCCGGTAGAAGCGCGTATCACCGGTTCCGGCGGCGCCTGTCAGCCGATCGGTGTGACAGGTGTCATGCGGGGGCGGGCGGGGTCAGGCGCTGACGCCGATCACGTGCCGGACGGCGGACGCGTCGGCCGCGACGTCGAGCAGGGCGGCGGCGAGGTCGCTGCGGCTGATCGTCGCGCCGCCGAGGACGTTGCGGTCGACGGCCCTGCGGTAGCGGCCGTTGCCCGGACGGTCGGTGAGGCGGGGCGGGCGGACGATCGTCCAGTCGAGCCCGGAGCCGCGGACGGCGTCCTCGGCGGCGCGCATGTCGGCGAGCGTGTGCCTGAGGATCCGCTGCAGGACGAGCGGCTTGACCACGAACCGGGTGAGCGGGTCGTCGCCGCGCCCCGCCCGGATCGCGGACGCGCTGACGAGGACGAGCCGGTCCGTCCCGGCGGCGGTCATGGCGGTGACGATGCTCCGGGTGGCGTCCGCGCAGACGGTCGTCGGGTTCCGGATCTCGCGGGAGCCGAGCGCGGAGACGACGGCGTCGCGGCCCTTGACGGCCGTCTCGATCGCGGCGGGGTCCATGACGTCGGCCTCGACGACGTCGGCGCCGCCGCGCAGTTCGGCGGGCAGCCCGGCCGGGTCGCGGACGACGGCGGTGACCTCGTGCCCGGCGGCCAGCGCGCGCCGGACGAGCCGGACCCCGGTCCCTCCGGTCGCCCCGAAGATCGTGAGCTTCATCGCGTTCCCCCATGGGTGAGTGAGTGCTTACTAACCCCTAGGATGGTTAGTGTTCACTCACCTGTCAAGGGGGCGGTTTCGTTGAGCGCGCGGGAACGGATCCTGGACGCGGCGGCCGACATCATGCGCCGGCGCGGGGCGGCCGCCGCCACGACCAAGGAGATCGCGAAGGCCGCCGGGTACTCCGAGGCGCTGCTCTACAAGCACTTCCGCGACAAGGAGGAGCTGATGCTGCGCGTGCTCAAGGAGCGCATGCCCGCGTTCGTGTCCAGGGGCGTCCCCGGCGAGGGCACCGTGGAGTCCAACCTCGTGGCGGTCGTCGGCGGCGGCGTCCACTTCTACCAGCAGAGCTTCCCGATGATGGCCTCGATGGCGGCGCAGCCCCGGCTGATGGCCGCGTCCCGCGAAGCGCTCCGCAAGTACGACGCGGGCCCGCACGAGCCGGTCGCCGCGCTCACCCGGTACCTGGACGCCGAACGCGACCTCGGCCGCGTCGCCGCGGACGCCGACACCGGCGCCGTCGCGGCGCTGCTCATGGGCGCCTGCTTCCAGCAGGGGTTCCTGCGCTACTACACCGTGGGCGCCGACGGCCCGGCCCCGGACGAGGCGGCGGCGCGGGCGCTCGTCGGTCCCGTCCTGGGCGGGCTGCTCCCCTAGGGCCTGTGCGGGCTGCTCCCCTAAGGCCTGGGCGGGCTGCTCTCCTAGGGCGTGGTGCGCGGGCGGGCGAAGTCGACGGTCTCCGGCGCCCGTCCGGGCCAGGTCAGCCGGGTCGCGGCGGCCGGCGTCTCGGCGACGAGGCGGCCGTGCGCGACGACGTGGCTCGGCCGGGTCTGCCGCCGGACGGCGTCCAGCGGCGACGCGGCGGGCAGCACGACGAGGCTCGCCGGGCGTCCGGTCTCGACGCCGTACCGGTCGCCGAGCCCGAGGACGCGCGCGGCCCGCCCGGTCACCATGGCGAACGCCTCGTCGATCTCGGCGGGGGCGGTGAGCTGCGCGGCGGCGACGCCGACCAGCGCGACCTGGAGTGGGAACGCGGTGCCGAGCGGGAAGAACGGGTCCATGACGTCGTCGTGCCCGAACGCGACGTTCACCCCGGCCGCGAGCATCTCCTTGACCTGGGTGAGCCCGCGCCGCTTCGGGTAGCCGTCGAAGCGGCCCTGCAGCGACAGGTTGGCGAGCGGGTTGCAGACGAGGTTCGCGCCGGACCGGGCCATGATCCGCTGGAGCTTGGCGGAGTAGGCGCCGCCGTAGGAGCCCATCGCCGTGGTGTGCGACGCGGTCGCGCGGTCGCGGAGCCCGCCGCGCCGGGCGAGCGCGGCCAGCACCTCCACGAACCGGGACTGCTCGTCGTCGATCTCGTCGCAGTGGGCGTCCAGGGCGAGGCCGTGCCGCTGCGCGATGTCGAACGCGATCTCCAGGGAGCGGACGCCGTCCTCGCGGGTGTCCTCGAAGTGCGGGATGGCGCCGATCGCGTCCACGCCGCGGCGGGCGGCCTCCTCCAGCAGCCCGGCGCCGTCGTCGAACGAGCGGACGCCCTCCTGCGGGAACGCGACGAGCTGCAGCCCGATGACGTCGGCGACCCGGTCGCGGACGTCGAGCATCGCGTCCAGCGCGACGAGCCCGGGGTCGGTAACGTCCACGTGGCTGCGGACGTGCAGCACGCCGTTCGCCGCGTACCAGCGCAGCACCTCCGACGCGCGGGACACGACGTCGTCGCGGGTGAGGGCCGCCTTGCGCTCGCTCCACACGGCGATGCCCTCCCACAGCGAGCCGGACGCGTTCCAGCGCGGCTCCCCGGCGGTCAGCGCCGTGTCGAGGTGGACGTGCGGCTCGACGAACGGCGGGCTCACGAGGCAGCCGGTCGCGTCGATCCACTCCTCGCCGGCGAGCTGCCCGGCGGGCGCGACGCGGCCGAAGCGGGCGCCGTCGATCTCGATGTCGTGCGGCCCGTCCCGTCCCGCGAGGCGGGCGTTCGTCACGAGGCGCATGGGGGAAGCCTCCCTAGGACGTGAGGTCGCCCAGGCGGGTCTTGACGACCTTGCCCATGGCGTTGCGCGGCAGCGACTCGACCAGGTGCACCACGCGGGGGCGCTTGTGGACCGACAGCCGCTCCGCCACGAAGTCGGCCAGCTGCGGCGCCGCGACGCCGTCGGCGACGACGTACGCGGTGACCTGCTCGCCGAGGTCGTCGTGCGGGGTGCCGACGACGGCGGCCTCCCGGACGTCCGGGTGCGCGAGCAGCGCGTTCTCGATCTCGCCCGCGCCGATCCGGTAGCCGCCGCTCTTGATCAGGTCGGTGGAGGCGCGGCCGACGATGCGGTGCCAGCCGTCCGGTCCGACGGTCGCGATGTCGCCGGTGCGGAACCAGCCGTCCCCGGTGAACGACTCCGCGGTGGCGCCGGGGCGGTTGAGGTAGCCCTTGAACAGCAGCGGGGCGCGGACGTGCAGCTCGCCGGGCGTCTCGCCGTCCGGGGGGACCTCGCCGCCGTCCTCGGCGGCGAGGCGGGTCTCGACGCCGGGCAGCGGCGTGCCGACGTACCCGGGGCGCCGGTCGCCGTCGGCGCGGGCGCTGACGGTGATGAGCGTCTCCGTCATGCCGTAGCGCTCGACCGGACGGTGCCCGGTGAGCTCGGTGAGCCGCTCGAAGACGGGCACCGGCAGCGGTGCGCTGCCGGAGACGAGGAGCCGCGCGCTGCGGAGGGCCTGCGCGGCGGACGGGTCCGCCGCCGTCCTCGACCAGACGGTGGGGACGCCGAAGAACAGGCTCCCGCCGTCGTTCCGCGCTGCGGCGGCGTAGGCGTCGGGCTTGGGACGTCCCGTGTGCACCAGCGGCGACCCCACCCGCAACGCCCCGAGGACGCCGAGCACGAGCCCGTGCACATGGAACAGGGGCAGGCCGTGGACGAGGACGTCGTCCGGGGTCCACGCCCAGGCGTCGGCGAGCGCGTCCAGCCCGGCGGCGATCGCGCCGCGCGAGATCAGCACGCCCTTCGGCGCGCCGGTCGTCCCGCTCGTGTAGAGGATCAGCGCGGTCGCGTCGGAGTCGGGCTCGGTCTCGGTCTCGCCGTCGTGCGGGAGGGCGTCGACGGGGATGAGGGGCGGTTCGCCGTCCGCCGGCGCGGTCGCGTCGCGGGCGGCGAGGAGGAGGTCCGCGCCGGAGTCGCCGAGGATGTGCGCGCGTTCGGCCGGGCCGGAGTCGGGCGGGACCGGCACGACCGGGACGCCCGCGAGGAGCCCGCCGACGACCGCCGCGACCGTCTCCAGCGACGCCGTGGCGTGGACGGCGACGGCGTCCGCGCCCCGGATCTCGGCGGCCACGGCCGACGCCCAGCCGAGCAGCTCGTCGCGCGGCAGCCCGCGTCCCGCGACCCGCACCGGGCCGCCCGTCGCGCCGAGCAGGTCCATCGTTGGCTCCTCTCCGTGCCGTCCTGGAAGTATGCCGTCCGTGCCGTTCACGCCGGGCGCCGCCCTGACCTACCCCGCGCTCGCCGCCCGCCTGCTCGCGCTGCCGCCGTCGTGCGGCCCGGCGCGCCTCGTCGCGGTCGACGGGCCGAGCGGCGCGGGCAAGTCGACCTTCGCCGATCACCTGGCGGAGGTCCTGGTGGGCGCGCCGGTGGTGCGGTCGGACGACTTCCGCGTGCCGTGGGACGCGGACCCGCTCACCTGGTGGGGCCCGCTCCGCGCGGACGTTCTCGACCCGCTCCGCGACGGGCGGCCCGCCGTCCTGCGCCGCTACGACTGGCGCCGCGACCTGTACGGCGCGGAGGAGGAGGTCGCGGCCGGGCCCGTCCTGATCGTCGAGGGCGTCGGGGCCGCGTGGACGGGGTCGCCCGCCGCGTTCCGCATCTGGATCGACGCACCGCGCGATCTGCGCCGCGCCCGCGCCATCGACCGCGACGGCCCCGAGTACGCCGGCGCCTGGGACGCCTGGAGCACCCGCGAGACGGCGTTCTTCGCCGCCGATGGCACCCGCGCCCGGTGCGACCTGCTCGTGGACGGCACGACGTTCACGTCCCATCGCTTCCGGACCTACTCGACGGCGTCGACGCCGGCGGACGACAGCCCGCCCGACAGCTCGGGATAGCCGGGGCCGCGGTCGAAGAACGGCGCCGGGCCGCGTTCGGCGCGCAGGCGCTCGCGCAGGGCGGTCGTCGCCTCCTCGTCCACGTGTTCGCCGGTCAGGACGACGCCGTAGTCGTCGCGTGCGCCGGCCGCCGACACCTTGCCGTCGCGGACGTCGGCGGCCACGCGGGACGGGTCGCGGTCCAGCGGGTCGCCCCATCCGCCGCCGCCCGTGGTGCGGATGCGGATGACCTGCCCGGCCTCGACGGGGTGGTCGTCGACGAGGCCGTCCATCTCCTCGCCGTCGATGTCGACGCGGAAGGGACGTCCCGCGCGCCCCCCGTTGACGCCCCAGCACGACAGGATCGACCGGTCGGCGATCGACATGTAGTGGGCGTCGCGGAGCATCCGGATGTGCTTGTCGTAGCCGAGCCCGCCCCGGTACTCCCCAGGCCCGCCGGAGTCGACGGCCAGGCCGAGGCGCTCGACGACGAACGGCCAGCGGGCTTCGGCGAACTCGGCGGGGATGTTGCGGGAGTCGGGCACGACGTGGATGGTGTCCTCGCCGTCCGCGTAGTAGCGGCCGCCAGAGCCGCCGCCGAGCACCTCCCGCATCAGGTACGGGCCCCGGTCGTCCTCCCCGTAGACGCCGGTGTAGCGGATGGTCTCCTGGTCGGCGGGCATCCGTCCGCCCGTGGCTTTGGCCAGGACGCCCGCCAGGACGCCGAGCAGCCGCAGGATCACGAACGTGCGGGCGTTCGTCGGGGCCGGGAAGACGGGCGTGAGCAGCGTGCCCTTGTCCGGGAACCGCATCTCGATGAGCGGGACGACGCCCTCGTTGACGTCCAGTTCGGCGGCCCGCTCGGGCGTGTCGGCCAGGTTCCGCAGGACGGGCGCCAGCCACTTCTTGAGGAACACGCCGTCGGCGTAGTCGCCCGCGTGGTTGATGGGGCCCTTGGCCTGTGGGGACGTCCCGGCGAAGTCGATGACGAGCGGGACGTCCGCGGCCTTGTCGACCGTCAGCGTGATGCGCTGGGCGTGCAGGCGGGGCGGGTCGACGCCGTCGTGCTCGGCGTAGTCCTCCCAGGCGAACGTGCCGTCCGGGATCTTGGCGAGGAGCTCGCGGCGGAACGTCTCCGTCGTCCGGTCGATGATCGCGTCGAAGCACGCCTCGACGGCGGCGCGGCCGTAGCGGCCGAACAGGTCGCCGAGGCGGCGGGCGCCCATCAGGCAGGCGGAGCACTCGGCGTCCAGGTCGCCGGCGAGGGAGTCGGGCATCCGCGAGTTGCGGGTCATGATCGTCAGCGCCGCCCGGTTCGGGACGCCCCGGTCCCAGAGCTTGATCGGCGGGACCATCAGGCCCTCCTCGAACGCGCTGCGCGCATGGCTCGGCATCGACCCCGGGACGGCGCCGCCGATGTCGTCGTGGTGCCCGAACGCCTGGACGAACGCGACCACCTCCCCGTCGTGGAACACCGGGACGGTCACGCACAGGTCCGGCAGATGCCCGATGCCGCCCTCCGACAGGTACACGTCGTTGTGGAAGAACACGTCGCCCGGACGCATCTCCTCAAGCGGGAAGTCGCGGGCGATCGGCTGGACGAGCGCGGAGTAGGAGCGCCCGGTCAGCTTCCGGAGGCGGCGGTCGTGGATGCCGGCGCGGAAGTCGTGCGCGTCCCGGATCATCGGGGAGCGGGCCGTCCGCGCGATGGCCGTCTCGACCTCCCGCTCGACCGACGCGAGCGTCCCCTCGACGATCTCCAGCAGGATCGGGTCGATCCCGGGTGCGGTCATGGGTGCGGTCATCGGGTCACCACCAGGTTGCCGTGGCCGTCGAGCCGCGCGGTGAAGCCGGGGTGCAGCGGCAGCGTCGAGCCGAACTCCTCGATGACGGCCGGGCCCGCGACGGCGTCGCCCGGTGCGAGTTTCTCGCGGCGGTAGACGGCCGTCTCCTCCCACGCGTCGAAGTAGACGCTTCGCGTGCCGGTTCTGGCGCGCGTCGGGTCGCCGTCCCCCGGCGGACGCCCGGCGAGGCGCGGGCGGGCGATCGGGCCGATCCCGGAGACGCGCAGGTTGACCCACTCGACGGGATGCCGCTGGTCGTCGCGGTAGCAGTACCCGTAGAGGGCCTCGTGGGCGTCGTGGAACCGGCGGACCACCTCGGCGCGGAACCCCTCGTCCGGGCGTCCGGCGGGGGCCGCGACCCGCACCTCGAACGCCTGCCCGTAGTAGCGCAGGTCGGCGGAGCGGGCGAAGCGTCGGCGGTCGTCGGGGAAGCCTTCGCGGGCCAGGGCCCGTGCGGCCTCCGTCTCCAGGTCGGCGTAGACGTCGTCCAGGAGGGACGGGTCGAGTTCGGCGTCGCGGACGACGCGCGTGCGGACGTAGTCGTTCTTCACGTCCACCGTGAGCAGCCCGAACGCCGACAGGTTCCCCGGGTTCTCCGGGACGACGGCCGCGGGCAGCCCGAGGACGTCCAGGAGGCGGCACGCGAGCAGCGGCCCGGACCCGCCGAACGCGACGAGCGGGTAGTCGCGGACGTCCAGGCCCCGCTTGACGGTGATCTGCCGGATGGCGTTGGCCTGGTTCCACGCCGAGATCTCCAGGATCCCGGCGGCGGCCTTCTCGACGGGCAGGCCGAGGCCCGCGGCGAGCGCGTCGAGGCCGGTGCGGGCGGCGTCCACGTCCAGGGGGACCTCGCCGCCGAGCAGGTGCGGCGGGATGCGGCCGAGGACGGCGTGCGCGTCCGTCACCGTCGCCTCCGTGCCGCCGCGCCCGTAGCAGAGCGGCCCGGGGTCGGCGCCCGCGCTGCGCGGCCCGACCTTCAGCGCGCCCTCCGGCGACCGCCACGCGACCGACCCGCCGCCCGCCCCGACCGTCACGATGTCGATCATCGGGATCTTGACGGGATGGCGGCCGATCGAGCCCTCGGTGGTGAGGGTCGGCTCGCCGTCCAGGACGACCGCGACGTCCGTGGACGTCCCGCCGCCGTCGAGCGTCACCACGGAACCGTGCCCGCTGTGGGACACGACGAACGCCGCGCCGAGCGCCCCGGCGGCCGGGCCCGACAGGACGGTCGTGATCGGCTGCCGCGCGACCTCGTCCGCCGACAGGACGCCGCCGTTGCTCTTCATCACCAGCAACCGGGCCGCGACCTGCTCGGCGATCCGTGCGAGGTAGCCGTTCATCGCGGGCTTGACGGCGGCGTCCACCAGTGTCGTCACCGACCGCTCGTACTCGCGGTACTCGCGCAGCACCTCGCACGACAGCGACACGATCGCGTCCGGGTGCTCGCGGGCCAGCACCTCGCGCATCGCCAGCTCGTGCGACGGGTCGGCGTAGGAGTGCAGGAGGCACACCCCGATCGCGAGGATCCCCGCGTCGCGGAACCAGCGGGCCGCCGCGACCGCCGAGTGCTCGTCGAACGGGCGCAGCTCGGCGCCGGTGTGGTCGAGCCGGCCGCCGACCGCCCGCACCCGGTGCGCCGGGACGATCCGCGGCGGCTTCACCCAGAAGTAGCTGTTGCCGTAGCCGTCCGGGACGCTCTGCCGCGCGATCTCCAGGATCGGCTCGAAGCCCTCGGTGGTGATGAGGCCGAGGTCGTCGATGCGGTCCTCCAGGAGGCGGTTCGTCGCGACCGTCGTGCCGTGCGACAGCGCGGCCACGTCCTCGGGTTCGGCGCCGAGCAGGCCGAGGATCTTCGCGACGCCGTCCGCGGTCCCCTCCGCGGGGTCGGCGGGCGTCGAGGGCGTCTTCGTGGTGACGAGCCCGCCCCCGTCCTCGTCCAGCGCGACGACGTCGGTGAACGTCCCGCCCGTGTCGATCCCGATCCGCAGCCGCCGCGCCGCGCCCGCCGGGCCGCCGCCGTCCGTGCCCCTCGCCGTGCCCCTCGTCATGCACACGGGTCTACCGGACGCCGCCCACCTGCGAAACCGTCGCAATCTGCCAACGGACGGGATGTCCTTTCGTGAGGGCGCGTTAGGGCTAGGCTGGGCAGTTCCCGAATCCGACGAGACGCTGGAGCCCGTTCATGGCCCTGGAACGCCCCGAGATCGACTTCCCCGAGGGACAGCCGCCCACGTACCTCGACATCACCGACATCACCGAGGGCGACGGTCCCGAGGCCGCCAAGGGCTCGGACGTGGCGATGCACTACGTCGGCGTGTCGTGGTCGACCGGCGAGGAGTTCGACGCGTCCTGGAACCGGGGCGGCACCTTCGACTTCCAGCTCGGCGCAGGCCGCGTCATCAAGGGCTGGGACATGGGCATCGCCGGGATGAAGGTCGGCGGGCGCCGCAAGCTCGTCATCCCGCCGCACCTCGCCTACGGCGACCGCAGCCCGAGCCCCGCCATCAAGCCGGGCGAGACGCTCATCTTCGTCGTCGACCTCGTCGCGGTGAACTGACGCGCCTGGCGCGACCCGGCTTCAACGGCGGGCAATCCGAGGGTGAAGATCGGCCCCGGGGAGCCCGCCGTCGCCGTGTCCGCGGGCGGCGCGTCCGGGTCCGCGGGCGGCGCGTCCGGTGTCAGCGCCCGCGCGAGCGGCGGCCCAGCAGGTATCCGAGCAGCACGCCGACGAGCGCGACGACGCCGCCGGAGCCGAACGCGATCACCATCGGCCAGGCCGCGGACGCGGGCTCGGGACCGGCCGCCGCGCGTCCCGCGTAGACCGTCCCCGTCCCGGCCGGGGCGGGCGGCGCGACGGGCCCGGACTCCGGAGTCGCGGGTGCGGGCGCGGGCGTGGGCGCCGGTGCGGTGAGGTCGCGTTCGACCGCGGCGAAGAACTCGCCCGCGGTGCGCTTCGCGACGCTGCCCAGCATCCGCTGGCCGACGCCGCCGACCATGCCGCCGACGACCGCGTCCGCGTCGTAGTCGATCCGGGTCGAGCCGTCGCCGTCGCTGAGCCGGACGCGGACCGTCGCGTCCACCGTGCCCGGCGCCCCCTGCCCGCGCGCCCGCAGGACGAACGAGCGCGGCGGATCGGGTTCGGCGAGCTCGACCCGTCCCACGTACGTGCCCTGGATCGAGGCGACGCCCGCCGTGACGGTCATCCGGTACGTGTCGGGGCCCGTCTCCTCCAGGGAGCGGCATCCCGGGATCGTCCTCGCCAGGACCGCCGGGTCCTGGAGGGCGTCCCAGACGCGGGCGAGCGGCGCGGCGACGGTGGCACTGCCGTTGAGCTGCATGACCCGACTCTAGGTAATCGCGGCGCCGCGCCGAACGGCAACATCTGCCGAGTACACGCCGAACATTGGGCAGTTGCGCCTGCGCGACCGCGGGAAATGGTCAGATATGTCCGGCAGGTTGCACCGGGTGCGAACTCCCCCCGCCACCGGCGCGTCAACCATGCGAAACCCCAGCCGAGAACCGAACGGAGTACGCGGCCGATGCGAGGTACGACGCCCGTGATCACCATGGTTGCCGCCGCCGTCGTCGGCGTGGCCGCGGGCGGCTGGCCCGTCCTGACCGCCCGGGCGGGCGACTCGGGGCCTTCGATGCGGACGCAGCTCGCCTCCGTCCTCGGCGACCAGAAGTGGGCGACGCCGAAGCCCGGCACCTGGACGCCGCCCGCGCCGTCCCAGGACGGGCTGCCCGCCGTCGTCAGCCGCGTCGAGACGCAGGAGCGCGTCGTCTTCCTCACCATCGACGACGGCTACGAGTACGACTCCGAGTTCGTGAACCTCGTCCGCACGCGGAAGGTTCCCATCATGACGTTCCTGACCTCCACCTACATCAAGGGCCAGGGACAGTACTTCTGGGCCATGCGCAACGCCGGATCGCGCATGGAGAACCACACCGTCAGCCACCCCAACATGAAGACGCTCGGCGCCGACGGGCAGAAGAAGCAGATCTGCGAGGCGTCCGACGAGATCCAGAAGCAGTACGGCCGCCGTCCGGAGATCTTCCGTCCGCCGTTCGGCAGCTTCAACGACACCACCCGCCAGGTCGCCAAGCAGTGCGGCATCAAGTCCGTGCTGCTGTGGTCGGCGGAGTTCTACAACGGCACCACCGGTCCCGGCGTCGGATACAACGGCTTCGCGCGCGGCGACGGCGGCAAGGGCTTCAAGCCCGGCGACATCATCCTCATGCACTACCGCAAGGGGCTCGCCAAGGACCTCGTGACGATCCTCGGCTGGATCCAGCAGGCCGGGTTCCGGCCCGCCGCCGTCCAGAAGTACCTGCCGAAGTCGCTCGGCGGCGACGCCCCCGACAAGCCCGCCCCCGCGCGCGGCTGAAAGCCGACCTTCCCGGAGGAATCCCGGTTACGCCGAGGGCCCGCACCCGCCTTGACTAGGGTCAACACGCTGGCGGGGTTGAGGTCCCCCGCACCCGAGCCGACCCCGCCAGCATTCAACCCAGGTTGAGGTCCCCCACCTACCGAACCACCGGCGAGCCGACCCCGCCAGCATTCACACAGTCTTCGCGGTTTCGCGGACGCGCAGCGACGGGTCGGCCGCCGCCTTCTCGCGGAGCGTGTAGAGGGCGTCCGGGGAGAGCGGCATCGCGTCCACGCGGACGCCCTCCGCGTCCTCGACCGCCGCGGCGATCACCGCCGACACCGGGATGACGCCCGCCTCCCCCGCGCCCTTGATGCCCAGCGGGTTCAGCGGCGACGGCGTCTCCAGATGGTCGGTCTCGATCCGCGGGATCTCCGTCGCGTACGGCATCAGGAAGTCCATGAACGACGCGTTCAGCAGCTGGCCCGACTCGTCGTACGCCATCCGCTCGTACAGCGCGCCGCCGATGCCCTGCGCGACGCCGCCGTGGATCTGCCCCTCCACCACCATCGGGTTGATGAGCCGCCCGCAGTCGTGGACGACCGCGTACCGCAGGATCGCGATCTCCGCCGTGTCCGGGTCGACCTCCACGATCGCGGCGTGCGCCCCGGCCGCGAACGTCGACCGGACGGGCGAGTAGTAGCCCCGTCCCTCCAGACCGGGCTCGTCGCCCGGCGCGACCGGCGGCTCGGTGACCGGGCGGCCGGCCGCGAACTGCGTCGCCGCCGCGGCCTCCTCGTCGAACGCGTACCGCAGCGGGTTCGACAGGACCGCGACCGTCCGCAGCGGCACCGACGCCGAAGGGTCCCCCTTGACGTGGACGACGCCGTCCGTGATGTCCAGGTCGCGCGGGTCGGCCTCCAGCGCCTCGCCCGCGATCCGCAGCGCCTTGTCGCGGACCTTCTCGCAGGCCAGCGCGATCGCGTTGCCGCTCATCACGGCGGCGCGGGACGCGAACGTCCCGACCGCGTACCCGAACCGGCGGGTGTCGCCCGTCGTGACGTGCACGTCCTCGATCGGGACGCCCAGCTCCGACGCGGCGATCTGCGCGAACACGGTCTCGTGGCCCTGGCCCTGCGAGGTCAGCCCGGTCGAGACGTGCACCCGCCCGGCGGTGTCGATCTCGACGTGGCCGCCCTCGTACGGGCCGACGCCCGTCCCCTCGACGTAGACGCCGAGACCGATGCCGATGCGGCGGCCCCGGGACGCGGCGGCGGCGCGCTCCGCGTCGAAGCCGTCCCAGCCGATCAGCTCCCGCGCCTTGCGGAGCAGCTCCGGGTAGTCGCCCGAGTCGTAGATCAGCGGGCGTCCGTCCTGGAAGGTGAGGCCCTGGTCGTAGGGGAACTCGTCGGGCTGGATGAGGTTCGCGGCGCGGACGTCGGCGCGGTCGAGGCCGAGGTGGCGGGCGACGCGGTCCATGGTCCGCTCCATGCAGAACACGCCCTGCGGGCGGCCCGCGCCCCGGTACGGGGTGACGATCAGCGTGTTGGTGTAGAGGCTCGTCACCTCCGCCCGGTACGCGCCGATCTTGTACGGGCCGAGGAGCTGCGTGGACGTGACGATCGGGATGATGATCCCGTACGGGGTGTAGGCGCCGTGGTCGTGCCGGATCTTCACGTCCAGGCCGAGGATGCGGCCTTCGTCGTCGAAGCCGACGCGGACGTCCTGGAGCTGCCCGCGCTCGTGCGCGGCGGACACGAAGTGCTCGCGGCGGTCCTCGGCCCACTTGAGCTCGCGGTCGAGGAGCCGCGCCGCCCACGGGACGAGCACCTCCTCCGGCCACGGATGGACGATCTTGACGCCGAACCCCCCGCCGACGTCCGGCGCGATCACCTCGACCTTGCCGTTCGGCAGCCCGAGCCGCGCGGCGATCGCGGCGCGCACGCTGGTGGACGCCTGCGTCGACGAGTACACGCGCAGCGATCCGTCGTCGGCGTCCCATCGCGCGTAGACGCCGCGTCCCTCCAGGGGCATGGACGCGCTGCGCTCGATCGCGAGGCTGAACTCCAGCACGTGCGGGGCCGCGTCGATCGCGGCGGCCGCGTCCCCGGTCTCCTGGACGAGCACCGCCCCGACATTGCCCGGCACGTCGTCGTGGACGAGGTGCTCCGCCCGCGTCGCCGCCTCGATGCCGACGACCGGCGGCAGCGTCTCGTACTCCACGCGGATGCGTTCGGCGGCGTCCTCGGCCAAGTACCGATCGCGCGCCACGACCATCGCGACGGGCTCACCGACGTGCCGGACGACGTCGCGCGCCAGCGGATATCCGGTCCGGCCATGGGTCAGCGCCGGGTGCGGGATGAGCAGCGGGAGCGGCTCGCCCACCCTGCCGGGGAGGTCCTCCCAGGTGTAGACGGCGACGAGGCCGTCGACGTCCAGGGCGCCGGCCACGTCGATGTCCATGATCTGGGCGTGCGCGTGCGGCGAGCGGACGAACGCCGCCGCGAGCGCGTCCCGTCCCAGGTCGTCGAGGTAGCGGCCGCGGCCGGTGAGGAGGCGCCCGTCCTCGCGGCGCTCGACCGGCTCGCCGAACACACGCGTCCCCATCACGACTCCCCTTCATCGGCGGACAGGGCCAGAATGTCGGCGGCGCGGTGCACCGACTTGACGATGTTCTGGTAGCCGGTGCAGCGGCACAGGTTCCCGGAGATGCCCTCAAGGACCTGGTCCTCCGTCGGGCGCGGCGTCTCGCGCAGGAGCGCCGTCACCGTGCACAGGAACCCGGGCGTGCAGAACCCGCATTGCAGGCCGTGGCATTCGCGGAACGCGCGCTGCACGGGCGACGGGGTGCCGTCCTCGTCCGCGAGGCCCTCCACGGTGGTGACCTCGCGCCCGGCGGCGGTGACGGCGAACATCAGGCACGACCGCACCGGCTCGCCGTCCAGCAGGACGGTGCAGCAGCCGCAGACGCCGTGCTCGCAGCCGACGTGCGTGCCGGTGAGCCCGAGGTCGTGGCGCAGCAGGTCCGACAGCAGGCGGCGCGCCGGGACGCTGGCGGTGCGGTGCGTCCCGTTGACGGTCAGCGCGACCTCGAAGCCCTCCTCCATGTCACTCCCCCGCCTTCCGCAGCGCCCCGTCTTCCCACAGTGCCCGGGCCGCCGCGGACTTGAACGCGCGCTCTGTGAGCACGCCGGTCAGGTGCCGCCGGTAGGCGGCGCCCGCGTGGATGTCGGCGTCCGGGTCGATGCGCTCGCGGACGTGCGCGGCGGCGGCCGTCCAGTCGCCGTGCGGCCCGGCGGCGCCGGTCAGGTCGAGGACGAGCGGCGTCCCCGAGATCCCGAGGTATCCGGCGCGGGCGGCGCAGACGCGCAGGTCCTCGTCGAGGGTGACGACGGCGGCGACGCCCGAGAGCGCGTAGTCGCCGTGCCGCCGCGCCGTCTCGGTGAACGCGGTTCCGGTGCGGGGCGGCGCGGCGGGGAAGAACGCGGCGACGGCCAGCTCGTCCGGTTCCAGCGCCGACTCCAGCGGCCCCCGGAAGAACTCATCCGCCGGGATGGTGCGGCGCCCGCGGGCCGACGCGGCCTCGACCGTCCCGCCGAGGACGGCCAGGACGGCGGGCAGCTCGGCGGCCGGGTCGGCGTGCGCGAGGCTCCCGACGACCGTCCCGCGGTTGCGGATGACGGGATGCGCGACGTGCCGGAGCGCCTGCCCCAGCAGCGGCTGGACGGCCGCGGCCTCCGCCGACCGCTCCACCCGCGCGTGCCGGGCGAGCGCGCCGACCCGGACGCCCCCGTCCCCCGCGTGCACGGTGTCCAGCTCGGCGACGCGGTTGATGTCGACCAGCGCGGGCGGCGCGGCGAGCCGCATGTTCAGCAGCGGGATGAGGCTCTGCCCGCCCGCCAACACCTTGCCGGACGGCTCCGCCGCCAGCGCGTCCAGCGCCTCGGAGACGGTGGCCGGGGCGTGGTAGCCGAACGGCGGCGGCTTCATCCGGCCGCCCGGTCGGTGGGCGCGATGACGCCGCCGCCCTGGCCGCTCGGTCCGCGGACCGCGTGCAGGACGTGGTAGCCGACCAGCACGGCGATCGTCCCGAGCGCGATGCCCTGCAGCGGGAAGTCGTCGGTGACGTCCAGTGTCACGTTCCCGATCGCGAGGATGATCCCCGCCGCGACCGGGACGAGGTTGACGGGGTCGGCGAAGTCCACCCGGCTCTCGATCCAGATCTTCGCGCCGAGCAGCCCGATCATCCCGTACAGCACGACCGTGATCCCGCCGAGGACGCCGCCGGGCGTCGCCGCGACCAGCGCGCCGAACTTGGGGCACAGCCCGAACAGGATCGCGACGGCCGCCGCGACGTAGTACGCGGCCGTCGAGTAGATCCGGGTGGCGGCCATGACGCCGATGTTCTCCGCGTACGTGGTGGTCGGCGAGCCGCCGACCGCGGACGCGAGCACGGTGCCGACGCCGTCGGCGGTGATCGCGCGCCCGAGGACGGGATCGAGGTCGTCGCCGGTCATCGCGGCGACGGCCTTGACGTGCCCGGTGTTCTCCGCGATCAGCGCGATGACCGCCGGAAGCGCCAGCAGGATCGCCGAGGTGGTGAAGTCGGGGCCGTGCAGGCTCGGGAACCCGAACCAATCGGCCGCGTCCACGCTCGTGAAGCTGACCCGGTCGTGCGGGAACGCGGTGGTGACGCAGTACGTGCCCTCGGTCGTGCAGGGCTTGCCCGTCGCGTCCAGGAGGTTCTGGCCGGGGAGAACTGACGTGACCTTGCCCGCCGTGTTGTCGAGAAGCCACGACAGCAGGAACCCGAACACCAGCGCCAGCAGCACCGCGATCCGCGCCCAGAACCCGCGCAGCAGCACTGCGCAGAACACCGCGAAGCCCAGCGTCGCCAGCGCGACCCACTGGTCCTGCGGCCAGTAGACGGTCGCGACCACCGGCGCCAGGTTGAACCCGATCAGCATCACGACCGCGCCGGTCACGACCGGCGGGAACACCCGGTGGACGACGTCGCCGCCGACGAAGTGGATCAGCGCGCCGACCACCGCCAGGACGGCGCCCGCGACGAGGATCGCGCCGGTCACCGTCGCGCTGTCGCCGCCGGCCGCGCGGATCGCCGCGACCGCGCCGACGAACGACGCGCTGGTCCCGAGGTAGCTCGGCACCCGGCCGCCGACGATCAGCAGGAACAGGATCGTCGCGACCCCGGACATCATGATCGCCAGGTTGGGGTCCAGGCCCATCACGACGGGGAACACGAACGTCGCCCCGAACATCGCGACAACGTGCTGGGCGCCGATCCCGGCGGTCCGCGGCCACGACAGCCGTTCGTCCGGCCTGACGACCTCGCCCGGCGGCGGGGTGCGCCCGTCGCCGTGCACCTTCCAGCCGATCCCCATGCCGCCTCCTGCTCAACCGTCCGCGTTCATGCGGGCACGGTAGATCTACCCTGGTCGGCGGGCATCGGCGACATCTGCCAAAGCCCGTCCACCGGTTCGGCAGGACCGGCGAGTCACCGGAAGATCACCGAGACGGTGACACTACCCTCGGTGACCCTCAGATACCGCGCATGCGCAGCACGTGAAGGGCGAGGGTGAGGTTGAGACGCAGATGGGCGTCCTCCGTGAACGCTCCGAGCATCCGCTCCAGTTTCCCGATGCGGTACCGCAGCGTGTTGTAGTGGAAGTGGAGGCGGCGGGCGGTCTCCGCGACGTTGAGGTTGGTCTCCAGCAGCACCTGAAGAGTGCGGCGCAGGTCGACCAGCTCCGGCTCGTCGTCGGAGGCAAGGTCGCCGAGCGTCTCCCGGACGAAGGCGTGCAGCTCCTCCGGATCGGAGACGAGGCTCAGCAGCCGGTACACCCCGAGCTGGTCGAAGTGCGCCCGCGCGCCCGCGCCGTTCAGCTGCCGTCCGACCCGGACGGCCTTGACGGCCTGCTCGTACGCCTCGGGCAGCGCGGCCGGGGACGTCACCGTCCGGCTGATGCCGGTGGAGAACGTCCGCCGCACCGGCAGATGCTCCGCGAAGATCGACGACGCCTCCTTGAGCATCGCCTGGACGGGCCCGGCGGTCAGCTCGGCGGGGTCGCCGCCGTCCGCGCCGATCACCGCGACGACCTCGTGCGCGAAGCTCGCGACGGCGGCGCCGCGGTCGTGCCGCCGGACGGCCGTCGTCCACGCGGCGGCGAGCCGTTCCTGCGCGGAGCGCTCCTCGGCGCCGCGTCCGCCGCGCGTTCCGGGTTCGGGCTCGGCGGCCGCCGCCTTGCCGCGGGCCTTCCCGTCCGTCTCGGGGGCGGACGGGGCGCCGCGCGGGCGTCCGTCGAGCTCGGCGACGACGACCATCACCGGACGGTCGAGGTCCCAGCCGAAGCCGGTGCAGTGCGCGATGACGCGGTCGTCGTCGCCCGCGCGCCCCGCGAGGATGTCGCGGAGGAAGTCGGCGCGGTACTTGCTCTCGACGGCGGCGACGGCCTGCTGCTTCGTCACCACGAGCGCCGCGACGGTCGCGGCCCGTTCGAGGATGCCGAGGTCGGTGCCGCGCAGCGCGCCGCCGGGGCTGAACGCGATGATGCGGCCGTGGTCGAAGCCGCCCGCCATCACGGGCACGACCAGGTGGTCGCCGGTGCCGTGCGCGCCGATGACGCCGCAACCGCCGCGCCCGCAGGCCGCGTGCCTGCCGGCGTCGAACGCCCGCATGGCCTGGACGTGCTCGTCCGGGCCCGCGCCGGCGAGGACGCGCTGCTCGCCGTCCACGACGACGACGGCGACGTCCAGCAGCGTCGCGACCTCGTCGACGACCTCCTGGAGGCCGCCGCCGCACAGGACGATCTGCACGAGCGCGCGGTGCACCTCCTCGGTGCGGGCGAGCACGGACGCCTGCCGGTTCAGGATGTCCGTCAGGACCTGGTTGAGGATGTCGTCGAAGCCGACGTCGTTGGGGAGCAGGATCAGGGGGAAGCCGCGGCGGTCGGCCTGCGCGATCATTTCGGCGGGGAGCGAGTCCAGGTAGCGGCCGAGCTTGATGGCGAGGGCCGCGAGTCCGCGCTCGTCCAGGTCGGAGACCAGGTTGTCGAGCGACTGGGGAGTGTTGCGCAGGGGGTAGCCGGTGGTGAGGAGGAGCTCGTTCGGCTTCACCCACGACAGGATGTCGGGGACCTCCATCACGTTGAGACGCTGGACGATCCGTTCGAGACCGGCCCGGCCGGCGATGAGGCGGGCGCCGTTCAGGGTGCTGACGCCGAGGACCTCCCCGACCGACAGGCCGTAGGTCAGTGTTCCGGTGCTCGCGAGCCGCAGGGCCGGTGGGCCCGGGTCCGCTGTGGTGGTGTAGCTCATGCCAGGGGTCACCTCGCTATTTGGTGCGTACATCGCCCATTACGGGGTGTTCGCTACCGGTTCCTGATCAACACTGACAACTAAGACGAACGATGACAAGCATCCTTGGCAGCTTTCTCCATACGTCCGGTGCGGGGGCCGTTCTACCGTCTCGGCAGAGGCCGGGCCGTCCGCGGGCCGGACGGCGACCGACGCCGGTCTCGGGAGGTTCCGTGACCGCACTCGTCCGCGACCCGATCCCGCTTCCGGCCAGGCCCGGACGGCGGGCGCCCGCCGCCGGCGCCGCGAGCCTGGCGCTGCGGCCGCTGCTCGACCCGCCGCGCCGCGCGGCGCGGGTCATCGCCGTGTTCCCCTCGGCGCTGTACCTGGAGATGCGGGGCGGCCCGGAGCCGCGGGTGCTCGCGGTCGTCACGTCCGACGCGAACCGGCTGCCGAACTCGGTGGTCGTCGTCGCGACGCGCCGGGAGCAGCCGTTCCGGTCGATCCGGGAGGGTGGCGAGGCGTGGGTCGGCGACGGCCGGGTGGAGGCGGGTCCGCTGCAGGTGCGGGTCCGCCGCTGGTGGGACCCGTCGCCGGTGCTCGGGCCGATGCACGCGGCCGCGCTGGCGGGCGGCGTCCGGGCGCTGGAGGCCGAGCTGACCGGCGCCGGCACGCTGACCGGCGCCGGACCGGCGGGCGGCGGGCTCGGCGACCATCCGGACCCGGTCGCGCTCGCCGAGTGCTGCGCCGCCGGCGACCTCGCGGGCGCGGTGGAGGCGGCGGAGCGGATCGTGGGACTCGGCCCCGGCCTGACGCCGAGCGGCGACGACATCCTGTGCGGCCTGCTGGTGTCGCTGCGCTGCGTCGGCGACGCCGTCCGGCACGGCCAGGCGCGTTCCCTGCGGGGGGGCGACCCCCCGCACCCCCCGGTTCGCTCCGCTCATGAGGGAGTGTGGCTGGCCGACTGGCTGGGCGCGGCGGTCACCGCCGACGCGGGCACCCGCACGACGGCGCTGGCCGCGACGCTGCTGCACTGCGCGGCGGCGGGCGGCGCGGGCGCGGAGGTCGCCGCGGTGCTGCGCTGCGTCGCGGGCCACGAGCCGCCGGACTCGCCGGCGATCGGGCAGGCCGTCCGGCGCCTGCTGGCGGTGGGCCACACGTCAGGCGTCGACCTCGCGCACGGCGTCCTCGCGGGCTGCCGCGCCGCCCTCGCCCTGACCGCCGTCCGCCATGCTTCGAGGGTGACTGCATGAGCGGAGCGAACCGGGGGGTGTGGGGGGTCGCCCCCCGCCGGTGGCGGGCATGAGCGATTGGGTCGAGGTGCGGCCAGGGGGCTACCACGATTCGGTCACGCTGATGCGGGTCAGCCGGTCGCTGTCGGAGCGGCCCGGGGTGGTCGCGGCGATGGTGGCGATGGGCACCGGGCTGAACCGGGAGATGCTGGAGCGGATGGGCTTCGCGGTGCCCGCGGACGCCGGTCCCGACGACCTGGTGGTGGCCGTCCGGGCGGACGGCGACCGGCTCGGCGAGGCGCGGGACGCCCTCGACGGCCTGCTGCGCGACGCGTCCCGCCCCGCCGGGACTGGCGCGCCGGGCGCAGAGGCGCCGCCCCGGACGACCGCGTCCGCGGCGGCCCGCACGGACGCGACCGTCGCGCTCCTGTCGGTGCCGGGCCCGCACGTGTTCCCCGAGGCCATGGACGCGCTGGACGCCGGCCTCAACGTGATGATCTTCAGCGACAACGTGCCGCTCGCCCAGGAGGTCCTCCTGAAGGAGGCGGCGGCCCGGCGCGGCCTGATCGTGATGGGGCCCGACTGCGGGACGGCCGTCGTCTGCGGTGCGGGCCTCGGGTTCGCGAACGCCGTCCGTCCGGGCCCGGTGGGCATGGTGGCCGCGTCCGGGACGGGCGCGCAGCAGCTGATGTGCCTGCTGGACGAGGCGGACGTCGGCGTCAGCCACGTCCTCGGCGTCGGCGGACGCGACCTGTCGCCCGAGGTCAGCGGACGGTCGGCGCTGTCCGCGCTGGCGGCGCTCGACGCCGACCCGGGCACCGAGCTGATCGTGCTGGTGTCCAAGCCGCCCGCGCCGCAGGTCGCGGACCTGATCCGGGAGGCGGCGCGGCGCCTCGACACGCCGGTCGTGTTCGCGCTGCCCACGGCCGGCGAGGACGACCTGACCACGGCGGCGGAGAGAGTGCTGAAGGCGCTCCGAAAGACGGTCCCCGAGTGGCCCCGCTGGACGGCGTCGCGGCGTCCGGCGCCCGTGGCCGGGCGGGCGCTGCGCGGGCTGTTCGCGGGCGGAACGCTCCGCGACGAGGCCGAGACCATCGCGCGGAACGCCCTCGGCTGGGACCTGGAGACCCGCGGCCACCGGTTCACCGACTTCGGCGACGACGCCTACACCCGGGGCCGCGCCCACCCGATGATCGACCCGACGCTGCGGCTGGAGGCCGTCCGGACGGAGGCGTCCGACACCGGCTGCGGCGTGCTGCTGCTGGACGTCGTCCTCGGCCACGGTGCGGAGCCCGACCCGGCCGCGGCCCTCGCCCCGGCGCTCGCGGACGCGGCGCGCGACCGTCCCGACCTGGCCGTCGTCGTCTCCCTGTGCGGGACGCCCGCGGACCCGCAGGACCGCGACCGGCAGGCGGCGGCCCTCCGCGGGGCGGGCGCGGACGTGTTCGCGTCCAACGCGCAGGCGACCCGGCACGCCCTGTCGATGATCGAGGCGGCGCCGGCGGAAGGGACGCCAGGATGAGCGAACCGAACCGGCTCGGCGGGCTCCTCGCCCGCGATCCCAGGGTCGTCGCCGCGGGCGTCGAGGTCCTCGCCGACGCGCTCGCGGAGCAGGCCGTCCCGGTGGAGGCGGTCGACTGGCGGCCGCCGCCCGCCGGGACCGAGGCCGCGCTCGCGGCGGTCCTCGGCGACCCGGGCCACGCGGAGGCGAACGCCCGCGCCGTGCGGCGGATGGTGTCGTCCCGCCCGCACCTCGTGGACGTCCGCCCCGCCCGCGAGGTCCTCGGCCTGGACACGGGAACGTTCCTGCACGCGGGCCCGCCGCTGGAGTGGGACCGCGCGTCCGGGCCGATGCGCGGCGCGCTCATCGGCGCGATGCTCCTCGAAGGGCTCGCGGAGACGCCGCTAGGCGCCGAGCACGCCCTGGAGCGCGGCGCGGCGGCGCTCGAACCGTGCCACCACCACGGCGCCGTCGGGCCGATGGCGGGGGTCGTCAGCCCGTCCATGTGGATGCTGGTCGTGGAGGACGCCGAGCACGGCGGCACCGCGTACTGCTCGCTCAACGAGGGCCTCGGGAAGGTCCTGCGGTACGGGGCGTACGGGCCCGAGGTGATCGACCGGCTGACGTGGATGGGCGAGGTCCTCGGGCCCGCGCTCCAGGCGGCCGTGCGCCGGCACGGGCCGCTCGACCTGATGTCGGTCATCGCGCAGGCGCTGCAGATGGGCGACGAGCTGCACAACCGGAACCGGGCGGCGACGTCGCTGCTGCTGCGCGAGCTGGCGCCCAGCCTGCTGGCCGCCGAGGACGTGCCGCGCGGCCGGGCCGCCGAGGCGCTGCGGTTCGCGGCGGGCAACGACCACTTCTTCCTGAACGCGGGGATGGCGGCGGCGAAGGCGTGCGCGGACGCGGCGCGGAACGTCCCCGGTTCCAGCCTGGTCGTGGCGATGTCCCGCAACGGCACCGACTTCGGCGTCCAGGTGTCGGGGACGGGCGACCGCTGGTTCACCGGCCCCGCCGGCGTCCCCGACGGCCTCTACCTGGGCGACTACGGCCCGGACGACGCCAACCCCGACATCGGCGACTCGGCGATCACCGAGACGGCCGGGATGGGCGGGTTCGCGCTCGCCGCCGCGCCCGCGATCGTCCGGTTCGTCGGCGGCGAGGTCCCCGACGCGCTCGCCGCGACCCAGCGGATGTACGAGATCACCCTCGCCGAGCATCCGGCGCTGCAGATCCCGCTGCTGTCGTTCCGCGGCACCCCCGTCGGCGTGGACGTCGCGCGCGTCGTCCGCACCGGCATCCTGCCGGTCATCGACACGGGCATCGCCGGACGCGAAGCCGGGACGGGCCAGGTCGGCGCCGGGCTCGTCGAGCCGCCGCCGAACGTCTTCACCGACGCCCTGCACGCTCTCGCGGAGTCCGCGTAGAGGCCCTGGCCACGGGTACCGGCCCGCGACGAGAATCCAGGGGCCGCCGGTTCCCTAGCGGGCGCGGGGTGAGGGATCATGTCGGGGTGAATCTCAGCGTCTCCTCGTTCGACGACCTGTCCGACCGCATCGCCGCCGTCCGCGACGAGCACGGCGAGCAACGTCCCGGCGGCGCCGACGGCCGCCAGCCCGTGCACACGGTGTACGTGCCGGCCGACCGGTTCTCCCGCTCGACCCCCGCCGACTTCGGCGCGGAGGCGCTGCGGCTGCTGAACACGCACACGCCGGGCGCCGGGTCGTTCGGCGCGGCGTTCGGGCTCGATCCGGAGATCGCCGGGCTGGTCCGCGAGCGGGTCGCGGCGAAGCTGTCCGCCGAGCCGGTCGAGGACGTGCGGATCGACTTCGAGGACGGCTACGGCGTGCGCCCCGACGCCGAGGAGGACGGCCACATCGAGCAGGTCGTCGAGGCCGTCGCCGCCGCGTACCAGGTCAAGGGCCTCCCCCACTACTGGGGCGTGCGGGTCAAGTCGTTCGCCGACGGCGGCCACGAGCGCTCGATGCGGACGCTCGACGGGTTCCTCACCGCGCTGCGCGACCGGCTCGGCCGGCTCCCCGGCGGGTTCACCATCACGTTCCCGAAGGTGATCACGGCCGAGCACGTCGCGCTGTTCGCCGAGTGGCTGGACCGGCTGGAGACCGCGCTCGGGCTGCCGTCCGGCATCCTGCGGTTCGAGGTGCAGATCGAGACGCCCGAGGCGATCCTGGACGGCGAGGGCCGGACCGGGCTGCGCGGCATCGCGTCCGCCGCCGGGGGCCGCCTCACCGCCGCGCACTTCGGCGTCTACGACTACACGGCCGCGCTGGGGCTGCCGCCGCACGAGCAGCGCCTCGACCATCCGGCCTGCGACTTCGCCCGGCACGTCATGCAGGTGTCGTTCGCCGGCACCGGCGTGCGGCTGTCGGACGGCTCCACCAACGTCATCCCCCGCAACGACGGCCCCGACGAGGTCAACGCGGCGTGGGCGACGCACGCGGCGCACGTCAGGCATTCGCTGCGGCACGGCTTCTACCAGGGCTGGGACCTGCATCCCGCGCACCTTCCGAGCCGGTACGCGGCCGTGTACGCGTTCCATCTGAGCGGCGTCGACGACGTCATCGGGCGGGTCAGGGCCTGGCACGAGCAGGCGTCCCCCGCGGGCGGCGAAGGCGCGAGCGGCGTGCTGGACGAGCCCGCCACCATCAAGGCGCTCACGTCCCGGCTCCGCCGCGCCGTCGACTGCGGCGCGCTGGACGAGAGCGTCCTCCCCGCGTCCTAGCCCTGCCCGGCGGTGAACACCGTCGCCGGACGGCCGGACACCCCGCTCGCCTGCGAGCGCGGCGTCACCGGGGCCCGCGCTCGCGGCGCCTGATCGCGGTCAGGTCGTCGGGGGTGTCGATGTCGTCGGGCGCGGCGACGTCGTCGCACGGCACGGGCGTGACCAGGTCGGGACGGGCGCGCAGGTAGCCGCGCGCGCCCCGGTCGCCGACCGCGGCCTCCGCGGCCCCGGCGAAGTGCTCCGCCCGCAGCAGCACGGGGTTGCGCCCCGCTCCCCCGTAGGTCGCGACGGCGATCCCGGCGCCCGCCTCGTACGCGGCGATCAGCCGTCCGACCGCGGCGGCGGTGACCAGCGGCTGGTCGACGAGCGCGACGACGACGGCGGGACAGGCGGGCGGCAGCGCGGCGAGCCCGGCGCGCAGAGACGAGCCCATGCCGTCCCGCCAGTCCGGGTTCGGGACGACGACCGCGCCGATGACCTCGACCGGTTCCGCCCCGACGACCACGAGGACCGGGGAGCAGGCGGCGTCCCGCAGCATCCGGACGCCCCGGTCGACGAGGCGTTCGCCGTCCAGTTCGAGGGCCGCCTTGGGACGTCCGAGCCGGCTGCCCTCCCCCGCCGCGAGCAGCAGGCCGGCGGGCGGTTCCGCACCGTGCAGAGTCATCCCGCGAGGGTAGTGCGGTCAGGGCGCGTCGGCGTGGATCCTGCCGGAGGTGTCGGTGAGCGGGCGCCCCGACCCGCCCCAGCGGAGCTGGACGAGCTCCGCCGCGATCGACACCGCGGTCTCCTCCGGCGTCCGGGCGCCGAGGTCGAGCCCGATCGGCGAGCGCAGCCGCCCCAGCTCGGCGTCGGTCAGGCCCGCCTCGCGGAGCCGGGCGAGGCGGTCGTCGTGGGTGCGGCGCGACCCCATCGCGCCGACGTAACCGGCGTCCGTGCGCAACGCCACCTCCAGCAGCGGCACGTCGAACTTGGGGTCGTGGGTGAGGACGCAGATCGCCGTCCGCTCGTCGATGGCGGCACCCGTCTCCAGCAGGAACTTGTGCGGCCACTTCACGACGACCTCGTCGGCCTCCGGGAACCGCTTCGGCGTCGCGAACACGGGACGCGCGTCGCACACCGTCACGTGGTAGCCGAGGAACTTGCCGATCCGGGCGACGGCGGCGGCGAAGTCGATCGCGCCGAACACCAGCAGGCGCGGCGGCGGCGCGAACGAGTGCACGAAGACGGCCAGGTCGTCCAGCCGCCGCTCGCCCTCGGGGCCGTAGTGCCGCTGGCCGGTGAGGCCCTGGGCGAGCATGCCGCGCGCGTCGTCGTCGACGGCGGCGTCGAGGCGGGCGGCGTGCGAGGCGCCTGGCGCGAGCGACCCGGAGGCCCGGTCGGCCCAGATCACGCGGCGCGCTCCTATCGTCCCCGGCCCGGCGACGACGGTGGCGACGGCGACCGGCTCGCGCGCCCCGATCGCGGCGGCGACGTCGGCGAACTCCGGGAACGTCGCGGGGCCGACGGGCTCCACCAGCACGTCCAGGATCCCGCCGCAGGTCAGGCCGACGGCGAACGCGTCGTCGTCGCTCACCCCGTACCGCTGGACGACGGGCTCCCCGCTCTCCAGCACCGCCTGCGCCAGGTCGTAGACGGCGCCCTCCACGCACCCTCCCGACACGCTGCCCGCCACCTCGCCGGAGGCCGACACCGCCATCGCCGCGCCCGGCGGACGCGGCGCGCTCCGGAAGGTG
Source organism: Actinomadura sp. 9N215 (assembly GCF_044326345.1). Classification (NCBI taxonomy): domain Bacteria; kingdom Bacillati; phylum Actinomycetota; class Actinomycetes; order Streptosporangiales; family Thermomonosporaceae; genus Actinomadura; species Actinomadura sp. 9N215. Next base: position 129,187 of record NZ_JBIRBA010000019.1, read on the forward strand.
TTCACGACGGTCGCGAGCCCGAACGTCTCCCCGGACGCGTACCAGCGGGCGATGTCGTCCAGCACGTCACGCATGTGCGCTCCCCTTCCCTGCCTTCCCGGCGGCCCGCCGTCCGGTCCCGGCGACGAGGCGGGCCAGTTCCTCCAGCGCCGCGAGGCTGTGCCCGGACGTGAAGTCGTCGACGTGCGGCAGCGCCGCCGCCATCCCCGCCGTCAGCGGCTCGTACCCAGGGCGCGCCTTGTGCGGGTTCGCCCACACCACCCGGTGGGCCAGCCGGTGCAGCCGCGCCATCTGCTCGCCGAGCAGCGCGGCGTCGCCGCGTTCCCAGCCGTCCGACGCGATCATCACTACCGCGCCACGGGCGAGGCCGCGCTGCCCGAACCGGTCGAGGAACTCCTTCAGCTCCTCGCCGAGCCGGGTGCCGCCGCTCCAGTCCGGGATGGCCGCGGACGCCGCCGCCATCGCCGCGTCCGGGTCGCGGTGGCGCAGCTCGCGGGTGAGGCGGGTCAGGCGCGTCCCGGCGCTGAACACCTCGACGCCGCGCGCGCCGGAGCGCGCGGCGGCGTGCGCGAAGCGGAGCAGCGCGTCGGCGTACGGGCTCATCGAACCGCTGACGTCCACGATCAGCACGACGCGGCGGGGGCGGGTGCGGTGCGTGCGGCGCCGCAGCAGGGACGTCTCGCCGCCGCGCCGGAGCGTCTCCCGGACGGTCCTCGCGGGGTCGAGGCGTCCGGTCGACGCGGGCGCGAACCTGCGCGACCTGCGCCGCTCCGCGCCCGCGTCCAGCAGCGCGATGAGGCGGGCGACCTCGGCGCGCTCGGCGGCGGTGAGCCGCGCCACGTCCCGGTCGCGGAGCACCTCGACGGCGCTGGCGGTGGCCGCCTTCAGCCCGTCGCTCCGCTCGCCGCCGTCGCCCGCGCCCGGGTCGGGCATCGTCATCCGGCGGACGACCACGGGCGGCGGCGGCCTGCGCCCCGGCCGGACGGTCGCGCCGGAGAAGTACGCGGCGAAGCACCGGTCGTAGCGGGCGAGGTCGTCGGGGTCGGCGCACATCGTCAGGCGCCCCGCCCAGTACACGTCGGACGGGTCGAGCACGTCGAGATGGTCGAGCGCGGTCAGCATCGCCTGCACCCGCTCCGGATCGGCGGCGCCGCCCGCCGCGCGCAGCGTCCTGGCGAACCCGACCATCGTCTCGGTGACGTCCCGCCGCACGTCCGGCTCACCCCCCGCCGCCGTTGAGCAGGGCCTCCAGGCCGCCGCCGAGCACGCGCTGCTGGTCCTCGCGGTACTTGAGGACGGCGCCGAGCGTCACCGCGGCGGACGCCGGGTCGAGCTCGCGGACGCCGAGCGCCACGAGCGCCTCGGTCCAGTCGAGGGTCTCCGCCACGCCGGGCGGCTTCAGCAGGTCGGTCTCGCGCATCCGCTGCGCGGCCCGCGCGACCTGCCCGGCGAGCCGCTCCGCCGCGCCCGGCAGCCGCCGCCTGATGATCGCGACCTCGCGGTCGAACGACGGGTGCTCCAGCCAGTGGTACAGGCAGCGCCGCTTCAGCGCGTCGTGGACCTCGCGGGTCCGGTTGGACGTGACCACGACCACCGGCGGCCGCTCCGCCCTGATCGTGCCCAGCTCCGGGACCGTGATCGTGAAGTCGCTGAGGACCTCCAGCAGGAACGCCTCGAACTCGTCGTCGGCACGGTCCAACTCGTCGACGAGCAGGACGCTCGGCGAGATCTCCAGCGCCTGGAGGAGCGGCCTGGCCAGCAGGAACCGCCGGTCGTACAGCTCGCCTTCCAGCCGCGAAACGTCTTCGACGCCTGCGGCCTCGGCGGCGCGCAGGTGCAGGAGCTGGCGGGGGAAGTCCCAGTCGTAGAGGGCCTGGGACGCGTCCAGCCCCTCGTAGCACTGGAGCCGGATCAGCGGCGCGCCGAGCGCCCGCGCGAGCGTTTTGGCCAGCTCGGTCTTGCCGACGCCCGCCTCGCCCTCCAGGAACAGCGGACGCCCCATGCGCAGCGCGAGGAAGCACGCCGTCGCGAGCCCCTCGTCGCAGAGGTAAGTGTGCCTGTCGAGCAGGCCCGCGAGCTCCGCGGGCGATCCGACCTGGTCAAGCGTCATCGCCGCCGTCTTCCCACGGCTCTCAGGCTACTCAGCCGGACAGACGGCGCACATGCCCCGAGGCCCGCTATTTCAGCACTAATCGAACTAAAACAGTATGGAAAGTTGACTTTATGAACGGCGCTGAGCAGCATCGAAACCATGCGAACCGGTGACCGGGACGAACCCGACCTGACCCACGAAGCGACCTACGAACGGCTCCGCTCCCCGTCCCGGCGAGAGCTCCTGCGCCTCTCCGCCGGCGCGGGGCTGAGCGCCGGGCTCGGCGGCGGCCTGCTCGCCGGGCTCGGCCCGGCCGCCGCCGCGGCCGCCGACGGCGGGATCGTCAAGCCGCTCCCGCCCGAGCTGTTCATCCCGCACGGGACCAACGCCGAGATGCGCTGGGAGGCCATGCGGCGGCAGGGCTACCTGACGCCCGCCGACCGGTTCTTCGTCCGCAACCACACCGCCACACCGCTCATCGACGCGCGCACGTGGCGTCTCAAGCTGTGGGGCGCCGGCCTGCGCGGCCGTCCCGCCGAGGACCGTCCCGTCGAGTTCACCTACGAGGACCTCCGCGCCCTCCCCGCCGAGACGCTCACGTCGGCCGTCGAGTGTACGGGCAACGGGCGCGGCTTCTTCGCGTCCCAGCAGGGGCAGGCCGCCTCCGGCACCCCGTGGAAGCTCGGCGCGGTCGGCGTGGCGAGGTGGCACGGCGTCCGGCTGTCGACCGTGCTGAGGCGCGCAGGTCTAACCCGCGAGGCCGTGGACATCATGCCGCGCGGGCTGGACGCTGACTTCGTGGACAACGGCGAGAACCTCGGCCGCGTGCGGCGCCCCCTCCCGATCGCCAAGGCGATGGACGACGTCCTGCTCGCCTACGGGATGAACGGCGCGCCGCTGCCGCCCGACCACGGCCACCCGGTCCGCCTGGTCGTGCCGTCCTGGGTCGGGATCGCGTCCATCAAGTGGCTCGGCGACATCCAGGTGGCGGACGAGCCGCTCCACTCGCCGTGGAACACCCGCTTCTACCGGCTCTTCGGCCCCGACTACCCGCCGGAAGGGTCCGCGCCGCTGACCCGGATGAACGTCAAGTCCGCGTTCGAGCTGCCCTGGGACGCGACCCTGCGCGGCACGGGGCGGCACGTCCTGCACGGCCGGTCCTGGTCGGGCGGCGGCCGGATCCGGCAGGTCGAGGTCAGCGCGGACGGCGGCGCCCGGTGGCACACGGCCCGCATCCGCGACCGCGACCCGAACCCACGCGGATGGGTGCGCTGGGACGTCCCGTGGCACCCCCGCACCACGGGACGGTACGAACTCCTGGCCCGCGCCACCGACGAGACCGGCGCGGCCCAGCCCGCGACCGTCCCCTTCAACCGGCTCGGCTACCTCTTCGGCGCCGTGGTACGGCACCCGGTCACCGTCATCTGAGAGGGACACAACATGGCACTGTGGACGCCAGACCCGACCTTCTACGCCTCCCCGCGCGACGCCGCGGCCGCGCCCGCCGAGAAGCTCGCCTACGTGGCCGCGTTCGACCGCGCCGCCGAGAAGCCGGACGCCATCGCCGTGCTGGACGTCGACCCGGGCTCCCCCTCCTACGGCTCCGTCGTCGGCTGGACCGACCTGCCCTTCCTCGGCGACGAGCTGCACCATTTCGGGTGGAACGCGTGCAGCAGCGCCCTGTGCCCGGGGTCGCCGCACCCGCACGTCGAACGCCGCTACCTGATCGTCCCCGGGCTGCGGTCGTCGCGGGTGTACGTCATCGACACCAAGGACGACCCCGCCGCACCGAAGATCATCAAGGTTCTTGAGCCGGACGAGCTGGCGAAACGCGCCGGGTATTCGCGTCCGCACACCGTCCACTGCGGGCCCGAGGGCCTGTACCTGACGGCGCTCGGCGGGGCGAACGGCGAGGACGGCCCCGGCGGCATCGCCCTCCTCGACCACACCTCCTTCGACGTGCTCGGACGCTGGGAGGTCGACCGCGGCCCGCAGTACTTCGCCTACGACGCCTGGTGGCACATCGCGCACGACGTGCTCGTCACGTCCGAGTGGGGCACGCCGTCGATGGTGGAGGACGGCGTCGTCGGCGAACTGCTGCTCGGCCGCAAGTACGGGCACTCCCTCAACTTCTTCGACCTGCGCAAGCGCAAGCACGTCCAGACCGTCGACCTCGGCGACGAGCACCAGATGGTCCTGGAACTGCGTCCCGCGCACGACCCGACCAAGCTGTACGGGTTCGCGGGAGTGGTCGTCAGCGTCGAGGACCTGTCGGCGTCCGTCTGGCTCTGGCACCGCGACGGCGACTCCTGGGCCGCGCAGAAGGTCATCACCATTCCCGCCGAGCCCGCAGACGCCGCGTCGCTCCCGCCGGTCATCCAACCCTTCGGCGCGGTGCCCCCGCTCATCACCGACATCGACCTGTCCGTCGACGACCAGTGGCTGTACGTGTCGTGCTGGGGCACCGGCGAACTGAAGCGCTACAACGTCAGCGACCCGTTCAACCCGGTCGAGGCGGGCTCGGTGCGCATCGGCGGCATCGTCAACCGGACGCCCCACCCCGCCGCCCCCGACCAGCCCCTCGCGGGCGGCCCGCAGATGGTGGAGGTCAGCCGCGACGGGAAACGCGTCTACATCACCAATTCACTGTACGGCTCCTGGGACGACCAGTTCTTCCCCGACGGCGTCGGCGCGTGGATGGCCAAACTCGACTCCACCACCGACGACTCCACTCCCGGCGGCTTCACCTTCGACGAACGGTTCTTCCCGAACGGTGACGCGTTCCGCGGGCTCCGCCCGCACCAGACGCGCCTCCAGGGCGGCGACGCCTCCTCGGATTCCTACTGCTACCCGTGACCCCCTTGCCGTGACCGACGGATCCCTCGCCGCCCTCGTGGCGCTCGGCGCGTTCCATGGCCTGAACCCCGCCATGGGCTGGCTGTTCGCCGTGGCCCGCGGCTTCCAGGAGCGCAGCCGCTCGCTCGTGCTGCAGTCGCTCCCGGCCATCGCCGCGGGCCACGCCGCCTCGGTCGGCGCGGTCGCGATCCTCGTCACCCTCACCCAGTCCGTCGTCGCCACGCAGGCCCTCGCGATCGGCGGCGGCGCCGTCCTCGTCGGGTTCGGCCTGTGGCGGCTGCTGTCGCGGCGCCATTTCCGCTGGGTCGGCATGCGGATCTCGCTGCGGCAGCTCGCCGGGTGGTCGTTCCTGATGTCGTCGGCGCACGGCGCGGGCCTGATGCTGCTGCCCGTGCTGACCTCGTCCGGGACGGCCCCGGCGGGCCACGACCACGGGCTGGCGTCGTCGTCCGGCAGTGCCGTGTCGACCGGCGTGTTCGTCACGGCCGTGCACACCCTGTCGATGTTCGCGGTGGCGGGCGCGATCGCCGTCGTCGTCTACGAGATCGTCGGCCTGACCGTGCTGCGCCGCGCCTGGTTCAACCTCGACCGCCTCTGGGCCGCCGCCCTCATCACCGCCGGCACGTTCACCGTCCTCACCGCCCTCTGAGGGTCAGCGGGGCTCGGCGGCCTCGCCCCTGCTGTGCAAGAGCGCCTCGAGTTCGGCGAGCTGGCGGGCGGCCAGGGCCTTCTCGGCCCCGTTGATGCCCATCGCGCCGATGGACGTGCCGTCCGCCAGGTCGAGGGTGGGCCACGGGTCGCCGACCGTCATGGAGACGTCGACGACCTCGGGCCATTCGAGGCGGCGGGTGCGGAACGCGTTGACGACCGTGAGGCCCGACTCGTCGGCCGCGACGCGGCAGCGGGCGAGCATGTGCAGGATCCACGCGCAGACCGCGCCGAACGCGACCAGCAGGACGCGGTCGAGCGTCCCGAACTGCGGCGCCACCACCACGGCGAGCGCGATCAGGCCGAGCAGGATCACGCCCGCCGTGACGTAGGCGACGAGCCGGGTGGTGCGGGGACGCCACACGGTCGGCAGCGCCGGCGGCTCAGTCAACGATCTTGGAGATGGGGATCTCGAGGATGTCGTGGGCGCCGGCCGCCTTCAGCGCCGGGATCAGGGTGTTCACGCCGCGCTTGGCGACCACCGACTCCACGGCGCTCGACTCCCCGCCGGCCAGCGCGGTGACCGTCGGCGACGACATCGACGGCATGATGTCCAGGACGTTCCGCAGGTCGGCCTGCGCGACGTTCAGCTTCAGCAGCACGTTGCCGCGGGCGCGGATCGCGCCCTGCAGGAGCAGGGCGATGTCCTCCATCGCGGCGCGCTTCTCCGCGTCCTCGTAGGCGTCCCGGTTGGCGACCAGCTCGGTGTAGCTGGTCAGGAGCGTGTCGAGGATGCGCAGGCCGTTCTTGCGCAGCGACGAGCCGGTCTCGGTGAGGTCGACGATCGCGTCCACGATGTCGGGCACCTTCGCCTCGGTCGCGCCGTAGGACGGGACGACCGTCGCCTTGACGCCGTGCCTGTCCAGGAACCGCCGCGTCATCGCCGGGAACTCGGTGGAGATCCGGACGCCCTCCGGCAGGTCGGACACCTTCTGCCAGGGCGCCCCGTCCGGCACCGCCATGATCACGCGGACCGGGTTGGACGTCGCCTTGGAGTACTTCAGCTCGCCGAGGCTGACCACGTCGGAGTCGGTCTCGGTGATCCAGTCGCGGCCGGTGATGCCGAGGTCGAACAGGCCCTGTTCGAGGTAGGTCGGGATCTCCTGCGGCCGCAGCACCCGGACGCGTTCGATGCGCGGGTCGTCGATGGACGCGCGGTAGTCGCGGTCCGACGTCCGCTGGACGGTCAGGTCGGCGGCGTCGAACAGCTGCATGGTCGCCTGCTCCAGCGACCCCTTGGGCAGGACGAGTGACAGCACGGAATTGCCTTTCGATGGGACGAGAGTGAGTACCCGGGACGTTCAGGAGCCCAGACGCGCACGCCGATCCAAGGCGGAGCCCTGGAATGCATGCGCGGCTCGATCAGGGGCGGAGCCCCCGGGGCCCCTTACCTATGCTCGAGGCCGTTCCCGGCGTGACCGTGATGCCGCAGACCTCGCAGGGTCAGTGCCGTGTCGAGTGCGGCCACAGTCGCCTCCCATCCCTTGTCCTCGGGGCTGCCGGGCAGCCCGCTGCGTTCCATCGCCTGTTCAATGGTGTCACACGTGAGGACCCCGTTGCCCACCGGCGTCGCCTCGTCGAGCGCGACCCGGGTCACGCCGGCGGTCACCGAGTCGCAGACGTAGTCGAAGTGGGCCGTCGCACCGCGGACGACCGCGCCGAGGCAGACGACGGCGTCGAGGTCGCGGGCCAGCTGCTGGGCCACCACCGGCAGCTCCAGCGCGCCGGCGACGCGGGCGACGACGGGCTCGTCGACGCCGCACGCCTTCGCCGCCGCCAGCGAACGCTCCAGCAGCCGGTCGGTGATCGGCTCGTGCCAGCGGGTGCAGACGATGCCGAGCGTGACGCCGGCCGCGTCGACGGTGATGTCCTCGGGGCGTCCCGCGCCGCTCATGAAAGTCCCTCGATCTGGTGTCCGAGACGGTCCCGCTTGACCGTCAGGTAGCGCCGGTTGTGCTCGGTGACGACGACCGGCATGGCCTCGCGTCCCCGGACGTCCACGCCGAACCCGTCCAGGCCCTTGAGCTTGTCGGGGTTGTTGGTCAGCACCCGGACCGAGCGTACGCCGAGGTCGCGCAGCATGTGCGCGGCGTTCGAGTACTCGCGCGCGTCGGCGGGCAGCCCCAGTTCCAGGTTGGCGTCGACGGTGTCGGACCCGTTGTCCTGTAGCGCGTACGCCTGCAACTTGGCGAGCAGTCCGATGCCGCGTCCCTCGTGCCCGCGCAGGTACAGGACGACCCCGCGTCCCTCTTCCGCGATGCGTTCCATGGCGGCGTCCAATTGGGTGCCGCAGTCGCAGCGGTCGGAATGCAGGACGTCGCCGGTCAGGCACTCCGAATGGGCCCTGATCAGGAGGTCCTCGCCGTCGCCGACGTCGCCGAGCACCAGCGCGACGTGCTCGCCGCCGTCGATGGCGCTGGAGAACCCGACCGCGCGCCACGTCCCGTACCGGTTGGGCAGGCGGGTCTCGACGACGCGGGTGACCATCGCCTCGTGCCGCCTGCGGAACTCGGCGAGCTGCTCGATGGAGATGAGCCTGAGCCCGTGCTCCTTGGCGAAGACCTGGAGTTCGGGCAGGCGCGCCATGGTGCCGTCCTCGTTCACCACCTCGGCGAGGACGCCCGCCGGGGCGAGCCCTGCCAGCCTGGCGAGGTCGACGGCGGCCTCGGTGTGTCCCCGCCGGCGCAGCACCCCGCCCTCGCGGTAGCGCAGCGGGAAGATGTGCCCCGGCCGGACGAGGTCGCGCGGCTCGGACGCCGAGTCGCACAGCGTCTTGATCGTCCGGGCCCGGTCGGCGGCGGAGATGCCGGTGGTCACGCCGAGACGCGCGTCCACGCTGATCGTGTACGCGGTGCGCATGCGCTCGGTGTTCTGCGCCGTCATCAGCGGGATCTGCAACCGGTCAAGGTCTGCGCCCTCCATCGGGACGCAGATGACGCCGCTGGTGTAGCGGATCGTGAAGGTCAGCAGCTCCGGCGTGGCCTTCGCCGCCGCGAAGATGATGTCGCCCTCGTTCTCGCGGTCCTCGTCGTCGACGACCACGACGGCACGTCCCGCGGCGATGTCGGCGACCGCCGATTCGATCGAGTCGAAGATCCCGTCGCCGTCGGTCATCGTGTCGCCGCTCATGACGCTGTCGCCGCTCATGACGCGGTCACCGCCCTCTCCTCCGAGCCGCGATCGCCGAGCATGCGCTCGACGTACTTGGCGACGACGTCCACTTCGAGGTTCACCGGGTCGCCCGGCGCCTTGCGGCCGAGCGTGGTGAGCGCGAGCGTCGTCGGGATGAGCGCGACGCTGAACCGGTCGGCGCCGGCCTCGACGACCGTAAGGCTGATGCCGTCCACGGTGATCGAGCCCTTGTCGACCAGGTAGCGGGCCAGTTCGGGCGGCAGGGACACGCTGACGACGTCCCACCGCTCGCCGGGCTCCCTGGAGACGATCTTCCCGACGCCGTCCACGTGGCCCTGGACGAGATGCCCGCCGAGCCGGTCGGAGAGCCGGACGGGCCGTTCCAGGTTGACCTTGGAGCCGGGCGTGAGCGCCCCCAGGCTCGACTTGTCGAGGGTCTCCTTGATGACGTCGGCGGTGAAGGCCCCGTCCTCGACGTCGACGACGGTGAGACAGACGCCGTTGACGGCGATCGACGCGCCGTGGACGGCGTCCTGCGTGACGAGCGGGCCGCGGACCGTGAGCTCTACCGAGCCGTCCGACGGCTCGATCCGCACGATCTCGCCGAGTTCCTCGACGATGCCTGTGAACATCTCCCGGGCCTCCTAGTTCAGGCTCCGGGGGACGTCGATACGTCGGCGCACGCCCCTGGACAGGGACGTGCCGCGCGCTGCCTCCCATCCGGACTCTCACCGTCGGTCCCGGAGTTCCACCGGGTCAACCGGCCGATGGCTTCGGCCGGGTCGCGGACTGTCACCGCCGGTTCGGAATTTCACCGACCCCGGAGCACGCGTTCATGCTTGCCAACCAGTGTGCCACGCCATGCATTCCCGCCCGGTGTGACCATCACCACGACCACGGCCCGCCGGAGCGGGGGTCAGCGGGGAGAACGCGGGTCAGCGGGGATCGCGCGCGAGGCGCAGGCCGGTCGGCGTCGCTGTCACGTGGGTGAGGTTCTGGACGATGTGGTGCGCTTCGGTCAGCGCTGCGGGGTCGTGGCTGGTGGTCACCGCCACGACGGTCGCGCCGGCCGCGCGGCCCGCCGCTATGCCCGCGGGGGCGTCCTCGACGACGATGCAGGCGGACGGGTTCACGTCCAGGCCCCGGGCGGCTCTGAGGTAGCCGGACGGGTCTGGTTTGCCGTCCGGGACGTCCTCGGCTGTGACCACCACTTGCGGGAGGGGTACGCCGGCCACTTCCGTGCGGAGTTTCAGCTGGGCCCTGTCCATGGAGGTGACGAACGCGTAGGGCAGGCCGTTCATGTTCGCCAGGAGGTCTACGGCACCGGGCAGGGCGGTGATGCCTTCGGTGCCGGTGGATTCGAGGGCGTCCAGGCGTGCCGTGGCGTCGTGGACCTCCTCCGGCGGGAGGAAGTCGGCCACGCGGTCGGCGGTACGGCGGCCGTGGGCGTCGGAGAGGAACTCGTCCGGGTCGATGCCGTACTCGGCGGACCATTCCCGGGCGGCGCGTTCGACGAGGGGCGTGGAGTCTACGAGGGTGCCGTCCACGTCGAACAGGACGGCCGTGCAGGGCAGGATCACCAGTTCGCCTTCGCCGTCGCTTCTTCGGCCTGGCCGCGAAGCCTGCGGACGGCCTCGGCGGGGTCGTCGGCGCCGTAGACGGCGCTGCCCGCGACGAACACGTCGGCTCCCGCTTCCGCGCAGCGTTCGATGGTCTCCGCGCTGACGCCGCCGTCCACCTGGAGCCAGACGGGGAGGTCGCGTCCCTTGATGAGCTCGCGGGCGCGGCGGACCTTCGGCAGGACGACGTCCAGGAACTTCTGGCCGCCGAACCCGGGCTCGACCGTCATGAGCAGGAGCATGTCGATCTCGCCGAGGAGGTCTTCGAAGCCGTCCACGGGGGTGGCCGGGTTGACGCCGAGGCCCGCGCGCGCGCCCGCCGCGCGGATGGTGCGCAGGGTGCGGATGGGTGCCTTCGCGGCCTCGGCGTGGATGGTGACGCTCTTCGCGCCGGCCTCGGCGTACTCCGGGGCCCAGCGGTCGGGGTCCTCGATCATCAGATGGCAGTCGAGCGGCAGCGCGCTGTGCTTGAGCAGTGCCTGGACGACGGGCAGTCCCAGGGTGAGGTTCGGGACGAAGTGGTTGTCCATGACGTCGACGTGGACCCAGTCGGCGGAGTCGGCGATGCGCGCGACGTCCTCGGCCAGGCGGGCGAAGTCGGCGGACAGGATGCTGGGTGCGATCTGTGGAGCCATGATGCCGCGAGTCTATGGGCGCAGTTCCGCCCGGTCGTCACCCGGCCGCGTGATGGCGCGCGTGGAGCGTCCGGCGAGGCGGAGGCGGACGAACGCCTCGGGCGCGCCCGCCGTGACCCACAGGCCGAGCACCGCCTGGACGGCGAACGTCTGGGCCAGGTTCGATCCGTCGAACAGGTAGATGGCGAAGCCTCCGGCGATGCCCACGGGAAGGCGTGCCAGGCGCCGCCACGGTTTCCCGCCCGCGTCGAACCAGCCGCGTGCCGCGAGCAGGGACAGACCGGCCAGGGCCCCGCAGAATCCGCCCGTGGCCTTGGCCGACTCTCTGAGGGTGATGGGTTCGGTCTCTCCTCCGGCTGCCTGGATCGCCCGGGCCCAGGCGTCCGGCCAATGCCAGTCCTGGATCGGCTGTACCGCGCCCCAGGCCGCTGTCAGCAGCAGCAGGGACACGACGAGAGCGAGGGCCATCTGCACGGCCGGATGGCGACGCGTCCACCACGGGACGACGACGGGTTCCAGCACTAGCGCCACCCCAAGGAGAGCCAGGCCGATGGCCCAGCCGCCCAGCACCTGGCCGATCGAGTGCACGCCGAGGTAGACGCGGGACACCCCGATCAGAGCGACGACGGCGGCCGCGGCGGCCCACAGCGGCCATCGCCTTGTCTGGGCAGCGAAGAACCCCCAGGCGACCGGTGCGTTCTGAGCGTGACCGGACGGCATGCCGAACGACGTGTGCGACGCCTTGCCCTCGACGCCGGGGTCCGTCCAGTAGGGGCGGGGGTCGTGGAAGACCAGCTTGAGGAGCGTGTTGAGGAACGCGCTGAACAGCAGGATGACCGTGACCCGCGCCACCAGGCGCGGAGCGGCGCTCCAGAACAGGACCACGAGCAGGGGGACGTAGAACGCCGCGCTCCCCAGGAACGACACGACATGCATGAAGCCGTCCAGCACGGGTCCCCCGGGTCAGGTACGGCGGAGGAGGGCCAGGAACATCGCGTCCGTGCCGTGGCGGTGCGGCCAGAACTGCGCATAGGGGCCGTCACCGAGGCCGGTGAGATCGGGGGCGACGGACGCTAGGACTTCGGGGGCGTCGAGCCGTTCAACGTCGTCGCGTTCGCGCAGGACGTCGTCGACGACCACCCGCGTCTCGGCGAGGTGCGGAGAGCACGTGACGTAGGCGACCACACCGCCGGGTCGGACGGAGTCCAGCGCCGCGGCGAGCAGTTTCCGCTGGAGCGGGCCGAGTTCGGCGACCGACTCGGGGCCGCGTCGCCAGCGCGCCTCTGGGCGGCGGCGGAGGGCACCGAGGCCGGTGCACGGCGCGTCCACCAAGACCCGGTCGAAGGACGCTGGCCGCCACGCCGGGGCGGTGCCGTCGGCCGCGACCACGCCGGTACGGGCGTCGACCGCGTCCCGGACCAGCCCGGCGCGGTGGGGCTGGAGGTCGGCGGCGAGGAGCCGCGCGTCCCGCTGGACGGCGAGGGCGGAGAGCAGCCCGGCCTTGCCTCCGGGGCCTGCGCAGAGGTCCGCCCAGCGCGAGTCACGGCCATCCAGGGGCGCTTCGATCAGAGCCAAGGTGACCAGCTGGCTCGCCTCGTCCTGGACGGCGGCGCGCCCGTCGCGGACGGCCGCGATGCCAGCCGGATCGCCTTCGGGCAAGAAGGCTCCGTAGGGCGAGTAAGGAACGGGTTCTGCACCCGCGTCACGCAGCTCTTGCATGGTCGCTCGACCGGGACGTGCGACCAGGGTGACACGGGGGCGGGCGTTGTCTGCGGCGAGCAGTTCATCGATCTCGCCGCTGCCGACGGCGTCGCGCAGTGCGGACACGATCCATTTGGGGTGGCTGTGCCGGATGGAGAGACGCGTGGTGGTGTCGGCGTCGGCGGGCGCGACGATTTCCAGCCACGCGTCCATGTCGCGGGTGGCGACCTTGCGGAGCACCGCGTTGGCGAACTTCGCCTGCCCTGGGCCGGAGACAGAGCGTGCGAGTTCGACCGTGGTACCCACGGCGGCGTGCGGCGGGATCCGCGTCCCGAGGATCTGGTGCGCGCCGAGGCGCAGGACGTCCAGGAGCGGTGCGTCGATGCGCCGCAGCTCACGGTCGCTGCACAGTGCCAGCACTGCGTCGTAGGTACCGCGTCCGCGGAGCGTGCCGTAGGTGAGCTCGGTGGCGAGGGCGGCGTCGCGGCCGGTGAGGCCGCGGTCGCGCAGGCGGCTGGGCAGCAGGAGGTTGGCGTAGGCGTCGCGCGTCTCGACGGCGCGGATCACGTCGAACGCGGTGCGCCGGACGAGGTCCTGGGGGCGGCCCGTCCTGCGCGGCCCGCCCGGCCTGCGGTTCTGGGTGCGTCGGCGGTCACGGGCGGGTGGCATCAGTGCAGCGCGTCCTTGCCGATGAGGTTGACGCCGCGGGCCCAGTCGGCCGCGGACATGCTGCGCTTGCCCTGCGGCTGGACATCGCCGAGGGCGACGGGGTGCGTGGCCGTCCCCACCAGTACCTCGTTCTTTCCGGCGTGCAGTTCGCCGGGCGAGAGCTTGTCTGCGTCCGGGGCCGGACGGACCGGCCCCAGCTTGACGCGCGTCTCACGGAAGTTCGTCCACGCGCCGGGCGCGGGAGTGCAGGCACGGACGAGGCGGTCGACGCGCAAGGCCGGGCTGCGCCAGTCGACGTGGCCGTCCTCTGGCGTCAGCTTGGCCGCGTGGGACACGCCCTCCGTGGGCTGCGGCCGGGGCTCCAGGACGCCCGCCTCGATGCCGTTCATCGTGTCCAGCAGCAGGCTCGCCCCGGCGACGGCCAGGCGGCCCAGCAGGTCGCCGGTGGTGTCGGTCGGCTGGATCGGCTCGGTGAGGACGCCGTAGACCGGGCCCGTGTCCAGGCCTTCCTCGATCTCGAACGTGGCCGCGCCGGTCACGTCGTCGCCGTGCAGGATCGCGCGCTGGACCGGCGCGGCGCCGCGCCAGGCGGGCAGCAGCGAGAAGTGCAGGTTCACCCAGCCGTGCCGGGGGATGTCGAGGGCCTCGCGGGGCAGCAGCGCGCCGTAGGCGACGACGGGGCAGCAGTCGGGCGCGATCTCGCGGAGCCGGTCCAGGAACTCGGGATCGCGGGCCTTGGCCGGCTTGAGCACCTCGACGCCCGCCTCGGCGGCGAGCGAGGCGACCGGGCTGGCGCTGAGACGGCGCCCACGGCCCGAACGCCCGTCCGGCCGGGTCACGACCGCGGCCACCTCGTGCGAGGAGCCCAGAAGCGCTGTGAGGGCCGGGAGCGCGGTCTCGGGCGTCCCCGCGAAGACGAGCCTCACCTAGATCGCCTTCCCGAGGGTGCGGTGCGGCGAGTCCTTGACGACCGGGGCCGGGTCGCCGAACCACTCGGCCTCCCTGATCGCCTTCATCGCGGCCTTGCGCTGCTCGGGGTCCATCCGGTCGATGAAGATCACGCCGTCGAGGTGGTCGGTCTCGTGCTGGACGCAGCGGGCCAGCAGATGCGTGCCCTCCAGCGTGATCGGCTCGCCGTGCATGTTGAAGCCCTTCGCCACGGCCCGGACGGCACGCGCCGTGGGGAACGCCAGGCCGGGCAGGGACAGGCAGCCCTCGTCGTCGGTCTCCTGCTCGTCCGACAGGTCCAGGGTCGGGTTGACCACGTGCCCCAGCCGGTCGTCGACGTAGTAGGTGAACACCCGCAGGCCCACGCCGAGCTGCGGCGCGGCCAGGCCCGCCCCGGGAGCGTCGATCATCGTGTCGGTGAGGTCCTTGACGAGCTGGCGCAGCTCCTTGTCGAAGTCCTTCACCGGATCCGCGGGCGTGCGGAGCACGGGGTCACCGAAGAGGCGGATGGGCTTGACGGCCAACGGGGACTCCGTTTCTTGCGGGGTGGGGATGCTCCGTCCAGTCTACGGAGCAACGTGTGGACGTTTCACACGCCGTGGTGCGCGCCGTGGTGCGCGGATCGCGCCTTGTAGGCGGCGGTCCGGGCCGCCTTGGCGGTCGCCTTGTCGGGGTGGTGCGCGCCCAGCGCCTCCAGGACGTCGGCCACACCGGGATGGTCGGTGCGCCACAGGTCGTCGACCATGGCCCTCATCTCCGCTCCCGGCGGCGCGTCGATCAGGGCCGCCTCGACCGCCTCCTCGGGTTCGGCGGTCTCCAGCATCCCGGCGACGGTGTCGACGAACACCCAGAGGTACTCCTCGCGGGCCAGCTCCCGTCCGGACGGGTCTCCCGCGGCGTTCAGCCAGAGCGCGGCGTAGGGCGAGACCAGCGGATGCTCCTGCGCGGCGCGGACCACGCCCGCCGCCTCGGGGCCGACGCGGTGCAGGACAGCGGCGGCGAGGTTGCGCGCGCCGGGGCCACCCGTCCGCATGACGTCCAGGAGGTCGGCGGCGGCGTCCTTGGGGTCGTGGCGGGCCAGCCAGCCGTCGATCTCCTCGTCGGCCGCGTCGGGCCGGTACCAGGTGAGCCCGGAAACGAGCTCGGACGCGCGGGCCCCGGCCAGCTCGCCGATCACGGGCGCGGTGAACCCGTCCGCCAGCAGCAGCTCCCGGACGGCCCACACGCCCAGCGGCGTCAGTTCGCGTCCCTTGCCGGACGTCTCGACGACACCCCACTCCTCGAGCGTGGCCAGTTCGAGGAAGAACGCGTCCGATACGAGCGCGGGCATGGTCTCGGCGTCGGTCAGGTCGTAGGCCTCCTGCACGTGGTCGAGCAGCGCGCCGATGAGCGCTTCGGGCTCGGTGGGCTCCTCCTGCTCGTACAGGTGGATGAGGACGCCCGTCATCTCGTTCTGGACGAGTTCCAGCGCGTCCAGGCCGTCCGCGTAGTCGTGCCCTGGGACGACCATCGCCTCGAACACCGGCAGCCAGGCGGCGAGGAACGTCGGATCGTCGCTGGATTGGAGGTCGTCCAGGGACTGCCCTGGCGTGGCCGTGCCGCCCTCGGCGGTGATGACCTTCGCCTCTACGGCCGCCCACCAGAGGCGTTCCAGTTCGCCCGCGTCCTCCATCTGCCCATGGCTGCGCGGGGTCTCCAGATCGAGCGCGAGGGCGGCGGCCAGGGCGTCGTCTTCGGTGAGGGTGTCGTGCTCGGTGAGGTCGCGCGCACCCGTCCAGCGGGCCAGGGCGAGGACGTTCTCGGTCAGGCGGGAGCGGCGCGCGGCGCCGGCCACGTCCGCCTCCGGGGCGAGCCGGACGGGCGGGACGACCAGTTCCTCGACCTGCTGCAGATAGCCCTCGGTGCGCGCGTAGCGCTCCTCCTCGGGCAGCGCCTCGAAGTCCCGGATCCACGCCTCGACGGCCTCCTGGTCGTCCAGGGAGACCCCGTCGGCCTGCATCAGCCCGCCGATGACCTCCGCGGCCGCCTGCCGCTCCTCGGTGTCCATCTCGGCGACGAGGTCGGCGAACGCAGGGCCGGTCCGGTCGATCTCCGTCTCCAGCTCGGCGGCGGCGGGCGCGGGCACGGCGCCGGTGTCGCGCAGGTAGGCGACGATGCGGCGGAGCGCGTCCAGGACGGTCGGGACGTCGTCGCCCCCCGCGACCACGGACTCCGGGAACACGTTCAGGAGCAGCTCGCGGAGCGCCTCGGGCGTCAGCGCGTCCGCGCCCGGCAGGCCCATCTCGTCGCGCAGGAGTTCGAGCAGGATGCGCGCGCCCTGCTCGTCCAGCGGCTCGCCGCGTTCGTCCGCCCACCGCCGCAGGTCGCCCGCGGTGGTCTCCACCCAGTTGTCGGCCACCCGAGAACCCTATTGGTCAGATCAGTTCCAGGGGGTCGATCTGGACTCGTACCGTCTCCGTCGACTTGCGCGCGCTCCGGACGCCCTGGGCTTCCTTCAGCGCGCGCGCGAGTGCGTGCCCAGTGGCCCTGGGCACGCGTATCAGCGCGCGCTCCTTGTCGCGCACGTCGGCTCCGGCGACGGGCGCGGAAGGGACCGGCACGGGCCCGAGCACCTCGGCCCCATCGGGCAGCCGGGCATCGGCCAGAAGCTCCCGGATGGCGGCGGGAGTCCCGGTCAGCGACGCCATCCGCGCGGCGGGCGGGAAACCCACCTCGTTGCGCTCGGCCAGTTCACGCTCCGCATACGTGACCGGGTCCCACCGGACGAGTGCCTGGACGGCCGGCAGCGACCCCTCCGCGGCAACCACGACCGGCCCCTGCGGACGGACGAGCGACGCCGCGTTCATCCACCGCCGCAGCGTCTCCTCCCCGGCGCGCAGATCCGGCCGCCCGAGCAGCACCCAGCCGTCCAGCAGTAGCGCAGCCGTGTACCCGCCTTCGGCGGGCGGCTCGGCCCCCGGCGTGGACACCACGAGAGCCCGTTCCGGGCCGAGCCGTTCGAGGATCGCGTCACGTCCAGAGGTGCGCACCGGCACGCCGGGGAACGCCCTGCCCAACTCCTCCGCCGTCCGTTTGGCACCGACCACGACAGCGCGCAGATGGACGAACCCGCATTCGGGGCACTGCCAGTCACCCGCGATGCGTCCGCACCACCGGCAGTAGGGCGCGGCATGGGAGGACGGCAGCGACAACGGCCCCTGGCACTCCACGCACTGCGCGGGTGTACGGCACCGCGCGCAGGCGATGGCCGGGACGTACCCGCGCCTGGGAACCTGCACCAGGACGGGGCCCTCCTCCAGCGCCTGCCTGGCGGCCTCGAACGCGACGTTCGGCAGGCGTGCGGTACGGGCGGCGGCATCGCGGGCGAGCTGCGCGTCCTCCCCCACGTACCGGACGCGGGGCATCGCCGTCCGGACACGTCCCCGGTCGGCCGTGAGCGTGTGCGCCCAGCCGGACTCGACGAGCTGCGTGGCGTCAGTGGTCCTCGTGAACCCTCCTATGAGCGCCCCAGCGGACGCTCTGTGCGCACGCAAAGCGAGGACGTCGCGCGCATGCGGATACGGAGCGTGCGGTTCGGCGTGGACGTCGTCGCCGTCGTCCCACAACACGGCCAGGCCGAGGTCGGCGACGGGAGCGAACATCGCGGCACGCGTGCCGACCACCGCCCGCGCGGTGCCGCGCAGGATCGCCAGCCACCTCCGGTAGCGCTCCGCGGGGCCGAGTTCCGCCGTCAGCGCGACATGAACGCCCTCCCTCAGCTCGGCCTTGAGCGCGGCGTCCATCCGGGCCACGTCGCGCCCGTCGGCCACGACGACCAAGGCACCGCGCCCACTCCGAAGGGTCACCGCGACGGCCCGCGCTATGGCGGCCGTCCAGTCGGGACCGGGCAGCGCCGTCCAGACCGCCCGCGGGGCCCTGCCGTCGGCCAGCGCGCTCAGGAACGACGCCCCGGCCGGGTAGTCGAGCCACACGCCGAAGTCGTCTCCGCCAGCGTCCTCGGACGGCTCGACCCCAGCGTCCTCCGGCGCGACCACAGGTTCCGCTTCCACACGCGCATGCCGTGGTGGAACAGCCAGCCGGAGCACGTCCGCGAACGTGCCCGCGTAACGGTCGGCCACCTCCCGGACCAGCGCGGCGACCTCCGGCGTGAGGACTCTCTCCGACGACGTGACCCGCTCCAGAAAGAGCAGCTTCCCCTCGTGATCGCTCTCGGCGACCCGCTCCAGGACGAACCCGTCGACGAGCTGACCGGCGAAGCGCACCCGCACCCGGCAGCCGGGCACCGCCTTCGCGTCCATCTCCGCCGGAACCAGGTAGTCGAACGGACGATCCAGGTGCGGCAGGGACATGTCGACGGCGATCCGCGCCACGGGCAGTTCCCCGGCCGGACGGCGCGCCCCCTTCTTCCCGACCTTGCCCGGCTTACCGGCCTTGCCGGCCTTTTCTGACTTCTCCGGCTTGTTCGGGGACTTTCGCGGCAGATCGTCCAGCCCCGGGATGAGGTCAGTTCCGCCACCGTCCTTGGTCACGTTCCCGTCCTACCAGATCAACCCGACAGTCGATCGCGCACGCTAGGGTTGACCCATTCGTACGGGGCGCGCATCCGTTGGCCCATTGCCCGATCCCTTCTGCGCCCTCGCCGTCCGACGAGCCCGTGCAGGCGATGACCACAGCGCATACTCAAGAGCGGGCGGACGCCCATGCCCCGCGTGGGCCGTCACGCCGTTCCTCAGGCCCCTCGTCCCCCGCCTCCTGGCGCAAGTGGGCGAACCCGCGCCATCCGGTGGTGGCCGCGACGGTCGCCGCGGGCGTGCTCCATCTGGTCTGGGCGCTGTTCCTCGCGACCGAGGGCGGCGACCTGGCCGCCCAGGCCGCCTGGACGGACTTCGCCTGGAAGCACCCCACGGCGGCCTACAGCTTCGCCTGGTACGGCGGAATGCACCCCGCGTCCTACAGCCTCATGTCGCCGTACCTGATGGCGCTCTTCGGCATCCGCACGGTCGCCGTCGTGTCCGGGACGCTCTCCGCCGCCCTCACTGCGTACCTCCTGCGCCGCTTCAAGGCGCCCGTGGCCTTGCCCGCGTCCCTCTGGGCCGCGTTCGCGCTGTCGTGCAACTCCGCGTCCGGACGGGTCACGTTCGGCCTCGGCCTCACGTTCGCGCTCATGGCGACGATCGTCGCGTTCACGCCGCGCGGCACACCGGCGCTGCGCGCGGCCGGGATGGTGGGCCTCGGCCTGCTGTCCACGCTCGCGAGCCCCGTCGCGGGCCTGTTCCTCATGGTGCTGGCCGCCGCGCTGATCCTCACCGGGCGCCGCCGCGCCGGGATCTGCATGGCCGTCGGCCCGCCCGTCGTCGTCGGGACGACGAGCCTGCTGTTCCCGTTCAGCGGCGTCCAGCCGATCTCGGTCACCGCCATCGTGCTGCCCACCCTGGCGAGCGTCATCGCCATGCTGACGTGCGCGCCGCGCGGCTGGACGCTCGTCCGCGTCGGCGCCGGCGTGTACCTGGCCGGGATCCTGCTGACCTGGCTGGTCCCGTCCCCGGTCGGCAGCAACGTCGAACGCCTCTCGCTCCTGTTCGGCGGGATGTTCCTGCTGTCCGCGGTGGCGCGCGCGCACGGGCGCGTCCGTATCGCCGTGCTGTCGCTCGCGTTCATCGTCACCGCGTCCTGGCAGGTCGTGAAGCCCGTCGACGACCTGATCCACACCGAGCCCGCGGCGACCGCCGCCGGGAACGCCAGCGGCCTCATCGCCGAGCTGAAGGCCGTCGGCGCCGACGACGGCCGCATCGAGGTCGTCCCGCTGCGGTCCCACTGGGAGTCCTCCGGGCTGAGCCGTCATTTCGTCCTCGCGCGGGGCTGGAACCGTCAGGTCGACGCGGAACGCCACGAGCTGTTCTACGAGGACGGCGCGCTGACGGCCGACGCCTACCGCGCGTGGCTGCACGAGTGGGCGGTGCAGTACGTCGTCCTGCCCGAGCAGGAGAGGGACTGGTCGGCCCGGGAAGAGGCCGCCCTCGTCGAGAACGGCCAGTCGTACCTCACGGAGATCTGGAGCGACGACCACTGGCGGCTGTTCCGCGTCCTGCGCGCGACGCCCCTGGTCGACCGTCCGGCGTCGGTCAGCGAGCTGAACTCCGGTCAGCTCGTCGTCGACATGCCGTCCAGCGGGTCCGTCCTGGTGCGCGTCTCCTGGTCGCCGTGGCTCAGGGTGTCGGGAGGGGGCGGGGACGCCTGCCTGGCGCGCGCGGGCGACTTCGTCCGGTTGAAGGCAAACAGGCCCGGCCGCTACACCCTCGCGGCCCGCTACAACCTCAGCCGCGGCAACCACTGCGAAGAATCCTGACCCTCCAGCGACACCGCGCGCCAAGCCCCGAGAACCCGCGCACGAAAAAGCCCCGGAGACGCACGTCCCCAGGGCCCTTCGTCGTGCCGGACGGTTACAGGCCCGCCGCGGAGGCGAGGTCCTTGGCGCGGTCGGTCGACTCCCAGGAGAAGTCGGGCTCCTCCCGGCCGAAGTGCCCGTAGGCGGCGGTCCGCTGGTAGATCGGACGGAGCAGGTCCAGGTCGCGGACGATCGCGGCCGGACGCAGGTCGAACACGTCCCCGATCGCCTTCTCGATCGCCTCGGGCGCGACCTTCTCGGTGCCGAACGTCTCGACGAACACGCCGACCGGGTGCGCCTTGCCGATCGCGTAGGCGACCTGGACCTCGGCCCGGTCGGCGAGCTGCGCGGCGACGATGTTCTTGGCGACCCACCGCATCGCGTACGCGGCGGACCGGTCGACCTTGGACGGGTCCTTGCCGGAGAACGCGCCGCCGCCGTGCCGGGCCATCCCGCCGTACGTGTCCACGATGATCTTGCGGCCGGTGAGGCCGGCGTCGCCCATCGGGCCGCCGATCTCGAAGCGGCCGGTGGGGTTGACCAGCAGCCGGTACCCGTCGGTGTCGAGGTCGAAGCCGGCGAGCACCGGGTCGACGACGTGCTCCTTGACGTCCGGGGTCAGTAGCTCCTTCAGGTCGATGTCGGGGGCGTGCTGGCTGGACACGACGACGGTGTCGAGGCGGACGCCGCGGTCGCCGTCGTACTCGATGGTGACCTGCGTCTTGCCGTCGGGCCGCAGATAGGGGACGTCGCCGCTCTTGCGGACGGCCGACAGCCGCTGCGCGAGCCGGTGCGCCAGCGTGATCGGCAGCGGCATCAGCTCGGGCGTCTCGTTGGTGGCGTACCCGAACATCAGGCCCTGGTCGCCGGCGCCCTGCCGGTCGAGGTCGTCGCCCCGCTTGTCGCGGTCCTCGCCCTCGCGGGTCTCGTAGGCGTCGTCGACGCCCTGCGCGATGTCGGGCGACTGCGCGCCGATGGACACCGACACGCCGCAGGAGTGGCCGTCGAAGCCCTTCTTGGACGAGTCGTAGCCGATCTCCAGGATCTTCTCCCGGATCACGCCCGGGATGTCCACATAGGTCTCGGTGGTGACCTCACCGGCCACATGCACCTGACCGGTCGTGATCATCGTCTCGACGGCGACCCGGCTCTTCGGGTCGTCCTTCAGCATCGAGTCGAGGATCGCGTCGCT
Source organism: Actinomadura sp. 9N215 (assembly GCF_044326345.1). Taxonomy (NCBI): domain Bacteria; kingdom Bacillati; phylum Actinomycetota; class Actinomycetes; order Streptosporangiales; family Thermomonosporaceae; genus Actinomadura; species Actinomadura sp. 9N215. Next base: position 151,124 of record NZ_JBIRBA010000019.1, read on the forward strand.
GATCTGGTCCGCGATCTTGTCCGGGTGTCCTTCGGTCACGGACTCGGAGGTGAACAGACGGCGAGACACGTACGTGCACTCCTTGCAGCGGCTGCTGACTGACGTCGCAGGACGGATATGTCTTCAATTTCGGTGGGGAATGCCCCCTACCCCACCGATGCTAGGGCCGAAGTCTAGCGGGATCGTCCCCCGGCACATCTCCGAACGGGCTCGTGAACGGCCGGGCGACCGGGCCGGGCGGGCGGATGTCGATCGGGCGTCAATCGGGTGCCAGCGGTTCGAGGCGCGCGGCGACGAGGTCCCAGACGACGTCGGCGAGAGCCTCCTTGGCGCCCCGCGGCACCTCGGTCGCGGAGCCGTCCGCGCCGAGGACGACGGCCGCGTTGTCGGGCCGCCCGAAGGCCAGGTCCTCGCCGACCTGGTTGACGACGAGGAGGTCGCTGCGCTTGCGGGCGAGCTTGGCGCGGCCGTTCGCGAGGACGTCGTCGGTCTCGGCCGCGAAACCGACGATCACCTGGCCCGGACGGCGGATCTCGCCGAGCTCGGCCAGGATGTCGGGGTTCTTGACGAGCCGGATCGGCTCCGGCTCCGTCCCCTCCGCCTTCTTGATCTTCGAGCCGTGGTAGCCGGCGGGACGGAAGTCGGCGACGGCGGCGGCCATCACGACCGCGTCGGCGGCCCCTGCGGCGGCGAGGACGGCCTTGCGCATGTCCTCGGTCGACCCGACGGCGACGACGTCGGCGCCCGCCGGGTCGGGCAGGGCGACGTTGGCGGCCACGAGCGTCACGCGCGCGCCGCGGGCCACGGCGGTCCTGGCGAGCGCGTAGCCCTGCAGGCCGGACGAGCGGTTCCCGATGAAGCGGACGGGGTCGATCGCCTCCCGGGTGCCGCCCGCGGACACGACGACGTGCCGTCCGGCGAGGTCGCGGGGGGCGGCGCCGCGGGCCAGGACGCGCCGGGCGACCTCGAACAGCTCGTCCGGGTCGGGCAGCCGACCGGGGCCGGTGTCCTTGCCGGTGAGCCGTCCGGACGCCGGCTCGACCACGACGGCGCCGCGGGCCCGCAGCGTCGCGACGTTGGCGCGGGTCGCCGGGTGCTCCCACATCTCGGTGTGCATCGCGGGCGCGAACACGACCGGGCACCGCGCGGTGAGCAGGGTGGTGGTGAGCAGGTCGTCGGCCAGCCCCTGCGCGGCCCTGGCGAGCAGGTCGGCGGTGGCGGGGGCGACGAACACCAGGTCGGCGGTCTGCCCGAGCCGGACGTGCGGCACGTCGGCGACGCCGTCCCACACCTGGGCGGAGACCGGCTTGCCGGACAGGGCGGCCCAGGTCGGCTCGCCGACGAAGCGGAGCGCGTCCTCGGTCGGGACGACGGTGACGTCGTGGCCCGACTCGGTGAGCCGCCGGAGCAGCTCGCACGCCTTGTACGCGGCGATGCCAGCGCTCACGCCCAGAACGACGCGCGGCTTTGGGGAGGTCATGCGGTCACTGTCGCATCAGGCGCCGGACGCGGGCGCGCCGGGGGCCGTGGAACGGCGTGGCCCGGCGGGCCGCTCGCGGGCGCTCAGCCCTCGATGGGCTCGGCGTTCAGGAGGCCTTCGCGCGTCTCCCGCAGGGCGATCGACAGCGGCTTCTCCTGGACCTGCGTCTCGACGAGCGGGCCGACGTACTCCAGCAGGCCCTCGCCCAGCTGGGCGTAGTAGGCGTTGATCTGGCGTGCGCGCTTGGCCGCGATGCTCACGAGACCGTACTTGGTGTCGACGACCTCGAGGAGCTCGTCGATCGACGGGTTGGTGATGCCCTCACTGCTGGTTGCCACCCGGTGGCCTTCCGATAGGTCGCGACTAGTCAACAGCCATCAAGGTTAGCAGCTCCCCGCACACGTCCTGGACGGACGTGTTGACGAGCGTGACGTCGAACTCCTTCTCGGCCGCGAGCTCGACGCGGGCGGCGTCGAGGCGGCGCTGGATGACCTCGGGGGGCTCGGTGCCGCGGCCGGTGAGGCGGCGGACGAGCTCCGCCCAGCTGGGCGGCGCGAGGAACACCAGGCGGGACTCGGGCATGGACCGGCGGACCTGCCGGGCGCCCTGCAGGTCGATCTCCAGGAGCACCGGCTCGCCGCGGGCGAGCCGCTCCTCGACGGGCCGACGCGGGGTTCCGTAGCGGTTGCCCGCGAACTCGGCCCATTCGAGGAGCTCCCCTTCGGCGACGAGCCGGTCGAAACCGGCGTCGTCGACGAAGAAGTACTGCACACCGTGGGTTTCACCCGGCCGGGGGGACCGGGTGGTCACCGAGACCGACAGCCACACCTGGGGGTGTGATCGCCGGATCTCGGCGACGACCGTGCTCTTGCCGACGCCCGACGGCCCGGACAGGACCGTCAGCCGCCGCGCGAGCTGGCCATGCGATTCGGAGCCTTCCGGCGCCGGGTCGACCATTCTCATCCGGCCTGCCCGCGGAGGCGTGGCCTGCGCGGGCCTGCCGGGGACGGGAAGCGGTCGACGGGAGCACCGGGGTCGGACGGGATGGAGCCGGGTTCGGGTCGCCCCGAGCCGGCCGCGGCGGTCTGACCGCCGCGCCCGCCCGTGAGTCGTGCGTCAGCGGTTCGCACTTCCGCCGAACTCACGCTCCAGGGAGGCGCGCTGGTTGGCACCGAGGCCCCGCACACGGCGGGACTCGGCGATTCCCAGACGCTCCATGATCTGCTTCGCACGGACCTTGCCCACACCGGGCAGTGATTCCAGGAGGGCCGACACCTTCATCTTTCCGATGACGTCGTCGGACTGACCCTCTTTGAGAACCTCGGCGAGCGAGGTTCCCCCGTGCTTGAGCCGATTCTTAACCTCGGCCCGCTCTTTGCGTGCCTTGGCAGCCTTCTCCAAGGCTGCGGCGCGCTGTTCGGGGGTTAGGGGCGGAAGAGCCACGCCGGGTCACCTCAGGTTTCCACTCGACGGAGTCGGACGGGTTGGGAAACTAGCGAGTTCACCGCCCATTAGGCAACGTGAAGTGCCGTTTAGCCCGCCATAAATTCACGAAAATCACTCAGCGGAGTGTCCTGAATACAGAGTGTACACAACTCGGGGCCCTCGGCGGCGCATCCCCCCGCCTTGCTGGGACTTTCGCATGATCGTGAAAATCCCCCCTTTCTGACCCCATATGCGGCACTCGATACCCATTTGCCACCCCGGTTCGCGGCCCCGTCGAACCGCCGTGCCGCGCCGCCGCGGACCGTCCGGGGCCCCGGCGCGGCCGCCCGCCGGCGTCCCCTGTGAGGTCCCCCACAACCGGCCCCGACCGAGTGACGCTCGTCACGCCGCGCCGTTCCGCACGTCGCGGCGGCCCCGCAACTGCCATCCTCGACAACACGCCACCCGCCAAGACCGTCCTCTCCTCCCGGAGGCGCACCGCCGCAGCAGCTCCCCCGCCCGCCGCCAGGGCACCCCCATGGACGCGGAACCACCGCCGATCGCGCCGGAAGCTTCCCGGACGTGAATCGTCGCTCCGCGTGAACGAGTTCTATCGTTCGGTACGTTCGGCAATGCCGAAACCTCAGCCTCTGCATTCGCATGCGACTAAAACCACAAAGTGCGATCCCCCACGTCCAGAACCACGGCAGAACTTGCCCACAAAGCAGTGTTCTATTGCCGCGCGGCACCACTCACGCCGGCCCGATCAGGGCGCGCCGGCGGACGTTCTGCGGAGGGCGGCGGCGATGGCGGCGGCCGCGGCGCCCGGGTCGGGGGCACCGGTGATTGGGCGGCCGATGACCAGCAGATCGGCGCCGGCGGCGAGGGCGTCCTCGGGGGTGGCGACGCGGGCCTGGTCCTGGTTGGCGGCGCCCGCGGGACGGACGCCGGGGGTGATGAGCGTGATGCCGGGGCCGACCTCGGCGCGGACGGCCGCGGCCTCCTGCGGCGAGCAGACGAGGGCCTGGGCGCCCGCCTCGACGGCCAGCGCGGCCAGGCGGCGGACGGCGTCCGGCGCGGGTCCCGCGAGGCCGAGGGCGGTGAGATCGGCCTCGGAGAGCGACGTCAGGACGGTCACGGCGGCGATCTTGGTGGCGGGGACGGCCTCGACGGCGGCGCGGATCATGGCGGGGCCGCCGGCGGCGTGCACGGTCAGGTACGACGGCTTGAGGCGCGCGACGGCGCGGGCGGCGCCGCGCACCGTCGCGGGGATGTCGTGCAGCTTGAGGTCCAGGAAGACCTGGACGCGGCTGGCCCCGCGGACGCTGGCGACGACGTCCGGGCCGTAGCGCAGGTAGAGCTCCAGGCCCACCTTGACGGTGGAGACGTGCGGGGTGACCAGGGTGGCCCAGCGCGCGGCCGTCTCCAGGTCGGGCGCGTCCAGCGCGACGGCGATGGGGGCGGTCACAGCTTCTCCTTCTCGGGCTCTTCGGGGCGCACCTGCGGCGGGACGTACCCGGCGGGCTTGTGCGCGAGGCCGACGGCGTCGGGGAGGCGGCCGATGCGGCGGGCGACCAGGGCCTCCTCCAGCTCGCGCAGGACGCGGGGGGCGGCCGTCGGGTCGTGGAAGGCGGCGGTGCCGACGGCGACGGCGGAGGCGCCCGCGAGGATGAACTCCAGCGCGTCCAGGCCGGTGGCGATGCCGCCGACGCCGATGACGGGCGTGCCGGGCAGCGCGGCGTGCACCTGGTAGACGCAGCGGACCGCGATCGGGCGGACGGCGGGCCCGGACAGCCCGCCCGACACGCCGGTGAGGGCGGGCCTGAGCGTCCGCTGGTCGATCGCCATGGCCTCCATGGTGTTGATCAGGGTGAGGCCGTCGGCGCCCGCGTCGACGCAGGCCAGCGCGATGGTGACGATGTCGGTCACGTCCGGGGCGAGCTTGGCGAAGACGGGCGTGCCCGGCGCCGCCTGCTGGCGGACGGCGCGGACGACGGACGCGGCGGCCGACGGGTGCCAGGCGAACATGCGGCCGCGGTCCTCGACGTTTGGGCAGGAGATGTTGACCTCGATCGCCGCGACGCCCGGGACGTGCCGGAGGCGGCGCGCCAGATCGCCGTATTCGCCGACGCTGTTGCCGGCGACGGACACGATCGTGCGGACGTCCTGCTCGATGAGCCACGGAAGCTCCTGTTCCAGGAATGTCTCCACACCGGGCCCAGGAAGGCCCATTGCGGTCAGCAAACCGGAGGGGGTTTCGGTCACGCGAGGTGTGGGCCGTCCCGCGCGGGCTTGGGGCATCACGGAGGTGGTGACGAACGCTCCCAGACGGGAGAGGTCGAAGAACTGGGCGAGCTCGCGTCCCGTCCCGCCGCACCCTGCGGCCGTCATGACGGGGTTGGGGAGCTCCAGAGGCCCGAGTGTGGTCCTGACCCGGTCGCTCACTGGGAGCCCCCCTCGGAGACGCTCAGGACGCGCGGCGCGCCGAGCGCGTCGAACGGGATGGTGCCGAGGTCGCCCCAGCGGACGAGGTCGCCGCGCAGGACGGGCCCGTCCGCGCATGCGCGGATCATCCGGGTGACGCCGTCTTCGCCGTGGACGGGGAGCATGCACGTCATGCACACGCCGATGCCGCACGCGCCCGTCCGCTGGAGGAATTCTTCGACCGACACCTGGGACGGCAGCCCGAAGTCGGTGGCGACCTGCGTGACCGAACGGAGCAGGGTGGTGGGGCCGCAGCCGTAGACGACGTCCGCGCCCGTCTCCTCGATGACGCGGGGCAGGACGTCGCGGACGGTGCCCTTCTCCCCCATCGACCCGTCGTCGGTGGCGACGGTCGAGGAGTCGCCGATGCGCTGTGCCATGCGCGAGCCGAACACCTGCTTGGCCGACGGCCCGCCCAGGACGAAGTGCACCTGGCAGCCGCGCCGCAGCAGCGTGTCGGCGAGCGCGAACACGGCCGCGCCGCCGGGGCCGCCGCCGACGAGCAGGCAGGTGACGGGGTCGCGGGGCAGGCGGAAGGGGCGTCCGAGCGGTCCGACGAGGTCGATCTGGTCGCGGGAGCGGCGTCCGGCGAGCCAGGCCGTGCCGGGCTCGGTGTCGGCGAACACCAGCTCGACGGTGCCGCCGTAGTCGGACTTGACCTCGTGCACCCCGAAGCAGCGGCGGATCAACCGGGACGTGTGCTCGCCGCCCACGGCGAGGGCCACGAACTGGCCGGGCCTGAACCGCTCGGCGATGGCCGGGGCCACCAGCGTCATCGCGTGGTAGTCCTGCACCTGGCGGACCGTCAGGACCGTCGCCGACGTCTGCACCGGCGTGTCGGACACCCGTCTCCCTCTCCTCGTCGCGTGCGGGGGGCGGGCGGCGGGCCCTCCTCCAGGCCCGCCGCCCGGCCCGCCCGGTTCTGTCACCCGGGTCCCGGGTCTCCGTCCGCGGCCCCCGCGCCCGTGCGCGGGGCCTCGTCGCCCGTGCGCGGGGCCTCGTCAACCGCCCGCGGGCTCTCGTCCGCCGCGCGCGCGCCTGTGCGGCCGTGGGCGCCGCTGAGCCGCTCGGCGTGCTCCTGGAGGGAGCGGACGCCGACCTGCCCCCCGGCGACGGCCTCGATGCCCTGCACGGCGGCGGCCAGGCCCTGGACGGTCGTCACGCACGGTACGCCCCGCAGCACGGCCGCGGTACGGATCTCGTAACCGTCGAGCCGGGGCCCGGACTGGCCGGGGCTGCCGAAGGGAGTGTTGACGATGAGATCGACCTCGCCGTCCAGGACGCGCCGCACGATCGTGGGCTCGCCGGACGGTCCCGGACCCGCGCTGTGCTTGCGCACGATCTTGGCACGCACGCCGTTGCGGCGCAGGATCTCCGCGGTCCCTTCCGTGGCAAGAATCTCAAAGCCCAGGTCAGCGAGGCGCTTGACCGGGAACACCATGTGTCGTTTGTCGCGGTTCGCCACGGACACGAAGACGCGTCCCTTGGTGGGCAGCGAGCCGCCGTAGGCGGCCTGCTGCGACTTGGCGAACGCGGTGCCGAACACCTCGTCGATGCCCATGACCTCGCCGGTCGAGCGCATCTCGGGGCCGAGGACGATGTCGACGCCCTGGCCGTGCTCGTTGCGGAACCGGTCGAACGGCAGGACGGCCTCCTTCACGGCGATGGGCGCGTCCAGCGGCAGGCTCCCGCCGTCGCCCGTCTCGGGCAGCATCCCCTCGGCGCGCAGTTCCGGGATGGTGGCGCCCATCATGACGCGTGCGGCGGCCTTGGCGAGCGGTACGGCCGTCGCCTTCGACACGAACGGGACGGTGCGGGACGCCCGCGGGTTGGCCTCCAGGACGTACAGGACGCCCGCGGACAGCGCGTACTGGACGTTCATCAGCCCGCGCACCCCGACGCCACGCGCGAGCGCCTCGGTCGCCTCCCGGATGCGGCGGACGTCGTCGTGCCCGAGCGTGATGGGCGGCAGGGCGCACGCCGAGTCGCCGGAGTGGATGCCGGCCTCCTCGATGTGCTCCATGACGCCGCCGAGGTACAGGTTTTCGCCGTCGAACAGGGCGTCGACGTCGATCTCGATGGCCTCGTCCAGGAAGCGGTCGACAAGGACGGGGTGTTCTGGGCTGGCTTCGGTGGCGCGAGCCATGTACGACTCCAGCGTGACGTCGTCGTACACGATCTCCATGCCGCGCCCGCCGAGCACGTACGAGGGACGCACGAGGACCGGGTAACCGATCTCGGCGGCGATCTCGCGGGCGTCCTCGTAGGACGTGGCGGTGCCGTGCTTGGGCGCGAGCAGCCCGGCCCTGTGCAGGACGCGTCCGAACGCACCCCGCTCTTCCGCGAGGTGGATGCTCTCCGGCGAGGTGCCCACGATCGGGACGCCGGCGTCCTTGAGCTTCTGCGCGAGCCCCAGGGGCGTCTGGCCGCCAAGCTGGACGATGACGCCCGCCACCTCGCCGGACTGCTGTTCGGCGTAGACGACCTCTAGGACGTCCTCCAGCGTGAGGGGCTCGAAGTAGAGCCGGTCGGAGGTGTCGTAGTCGGTGGAGACCGTCTCGGGGTTGCAGTTGACCATCACGGTCTCGTAGCCCGCCTCGGCCAGCGTGAACGAGGCGTGGACGCACGAGTAGTCGAACTCGACGCCCTGGCCGATGCGGTTGGGTCCGCTGCCGAGGATGAGCACCTTGGGCTTGGTGCCCGGCGGTACTTCCGTCTCCTCGTCGTAGGCCGAGTACAGATACGGGGTCTGCGCCTCGAACTCGGCGGCGCAGGTGTCGACGGTCAGGTAGACGGGACGGATGCCGAGCGCGCGCCGAAGTTCCCTGACGACCTCCTCCGACAGGCCGCGCAGTTCGCCGATCTGCGCGTCGGAGAACCCGTGGCGCTTGGCGCGCAGCAGCTTCTCCTTGGTGAGCGCGTCGTCGGCGGTGCGGATCTCTTCGGCGATCTCGTTGATGGCGGAGATCTGGTCCAGGAACCAGGGATCGATGCCGGTCGCCTTGTACAGCTCCTCGACGCCGGCCCCGGCCCAGAGCGCGCGCTGGACGGCCTTGAGCCGTCCGTCATGCGGGCGCTTGGCCGACTCGACCAGCTCGGCGGCGTCGGCGTCGCCCGTCCAGCTGAACGACGAACCCTTCTGTTCGAGCGACCGCAGGGCCTTCTGTAGCGCTTCGGTGAAGCAGCGTCCGATGGCCATGGCCTCGCCCACGGACTTCATGTGCGTGGTGAGCGTCCCGTCGGCGCCGGGGAACTTCTCGAACGCGAACCGCGGCACCTTCACCACGACGTAGTCGAGCGTGGGCTCGAACGACGCGGGCGTCTCGCGGGTGATGTCGTTCGGGATCTCGTCGAGCGTGTAGCCGATCGCCAGTTTCGCCGCGATCTTCGCGATCGGGAAGCCGGTGGCCTTGGACGCCAGCGCCGACGACCGCGACACCCGCGGGTTCATCTCGATGACGATCATCCGGCCGGTGCCGGGGTGCACGGCGAACTGGATGTTGCACCCGCCGGTGTCGACGCCGACCTCGCGGATCACGGCGATCGCGACGTCCCGCATGTTCTGGTACTCGCGGTCGGTCAGCGTCAGCGCGGGCGCGACGGTGATCGAGTCGCCGGTGTGCACGCCCATCGGGTCGAGGTTCTCGATCGAGCACACGATCACCACGTTGTCGTGGCGGTCGCGCATGACCTCCAGCTCGTACTCCTTCCAGCCGAGGATGGACTCCTCCAGGAGCACCTCGGTGGTCGGGGACGCGTCGAGCCCGGCGCCGGCGATGCGGCGCAGGTCGTCCTCGTCGTGCGCGAAGCCGGAGCCCGCGCCGCCCATCGTGAACGACGGCCGCACTACGACCGGGTAGCCGAGGCTTCCCGCGGCGGCGAGGCACTCGTCCATCGTGTGGCAGATCAACGACCGGGCGGACTCGGCGTTCAGGCCCCGCTCGCGCGCGACCTTCGCGACGACGTCCTTGAATCTCTCCCGGTTCTCCCCGGCCTGGATCGCGTCCACGTCGGCGCCGATCAGCTCGACCCCGTACTCGGCCAGGACCCCGGCCTCGTAGAGCGCGATGGACGTGTTCAGGGCCGTCTGGCCCCCAAGGGTGGGCAGCAGCGCGTCCGGCCGCTCCTTCGCGATGATCTTCTCGACGACCTCGGGGGTGATCGGCTCGACGTAGGTGGCGTCGGCGAACTCGGGGTCGGTCATGATCGTGGCGGGGTTGCTGTTGACGAGCGTCACCCGCAGCCCCTCGGCCTTGAGGACGCGGCACGCCTGGGTGCCGGAGTAGTCGAACTCGCACGCCTGCCCGATGACGATCGGCCCGGAGCCGATGACCAGGACGGACGTCAGGTCTGCACGGCGCGGCATTACAGCGACCCCTCCTTCGGCGACCGCTCCATCAGTTCGCAGAAGCGGTCGAAGAGGCCGGAGGCGTCGTGCGGGCCCGCCGCCGCCTCCGGGTGGTACTGGACGCTGAACGCCGGGCGCTCCAGCAGCCTCAGCCCCTCCACGCACCCGTCGTTCAGGTTCACGTGGCTGACCTCGGCCGGGCCGTAGGGCGTGTCGAAGGGGCCGTCCGCGGGGGCGTCCACGGCGAAGCCGTGGTTGTGGGCCGATACGTCGACCTTGCCCGTCGTCCGGTCCTGGACGGGCTGGTTGATGCCCCTGTGGCCGAACCTCAGTTTGTACGTCCCGAGGCCGAGCGCACGGCCGAATATCTGGTTGCCGAAGCAGATGCCGAAGAACGGGGTTCCCGCGTCGAGAACGCCTTTCAACGCGTCCACGGCGTAGTCGGCGGCGGCGGGGTCGCCGGGGCCGTTGGAAAAGAACACGCCGTCCGGGTTGAGAGCGAGAATGTCTTCGGTCGTGCTCGTGGCCGGCAGGACGTGGACTTCGCAGCCCCGCTCGGACATCCGGTAAGGCGTCATCGACTTGATTCCCAGGTCGACGGCGGCGACCGTGTAGCGCTTTTCGCCCTTCGCCTGGACGACGTACGGTTCCTCGGTCGAAACGTCGCGTGCGAGGTCGGCGCCTTCCATCGAAGGGCTCTGCCGCACACGTTTCAGCAATGCGTCCTCGCCGGGCGCGACGGCGTCCGTTCCGCTGAAGATGGCCGCGCGCATGGCGCCCTTGTCGCGCAGGTGCCGCGTCAGCGCGCGCGTGCCGGGAATGGCGATGCCCACCACACCCTGGTCACGCAGCGCCGAACCCAGCGAACCGGTGGCCCGCCAGTTGGACGCCACACGCGCGGGCTCACGCACCACATAGCCGGCCACCTGGATCCGGCGGGATTCCGGGTCCTCGCCGTTCATGCCGGTGTTGCCTATGTGGGGGGACGTCATGGCCACGATCTGGCGCGCGTACGAGGGGTCGGTCAGGGTCTCCTGGTAGCCGGTCATCCCGGTGTTGAAGACCATCTCGCCGAACGTCTCCCCTACGGCGCCGTACGCGGCCCCGTGGAAGACCCTGCCGTCTTCCAGAACGAGCAGAGCAGGGTTCACTGGAGCTTCCCTTCCAGGACGGTCGGCGCGCCGCGCAGGAACGTGGCGACGACCCGTCCGGGCAGCTCCAGCCCCGCGAACGGGGTGTTGCGGCTCTTGGACGTCAGGGCCGACGGGTCCACGGTGCGGCGCGGCGACGGGTCGTACAGCGTGATGTTGGCGGGCGACCCCGCCTCCAGCGGACGACCCTGTCCGCTCAGCCGGCCGATGCGCGCGGGACGGACCGCCATACGGTCGGCGACCTCGGGCCAGTCGAGCAGCCCGGTCTCGACCATGGCCTCCTGGACGACGGGCAGCGCCGTCTCCAGGCCGACCATGCCCATCGCGGCGACGGCCCACTCGGTCTCCTTGGCCTCCACCGGGTGCGGGGCGTGGTCGGTGGCGACGCAGTCGATCGTCCCGTCCGCGAGGGCGTGCCGCAGCGCGGTGACGTCGTCGGCGGTGCGCAGCGGCGGGTTGACCTTGAAGATCGGGTCGTAGGTCTCGGCCTTGGCGTCGTTCAGCAGCAGGTGGTGCGGCGTGACCTCGGCGGTCACCGGACAGCCCTTGCTCTTCGCCCACCGGATGATCTCCACCGACCCGGCCGTGGACACGTGGCAGACGTGCAGCCGCGACCCCACGTGCTGGGCGAGCAGCACGTCCCTGGCGATGATCGCCTCCTCGGCGACGGCGGGCCAGCCCGGCAGCCCGAGCGCCGCGGACATCTCGCCCTCGTTCATCTGCGCGCCCTCGGTGAGCCGCGGCTCCTGCGCGTGCTGGGCGACGACGCCGTCGAACGCCTTCACGTACTCCAGCGCCCTGCGCATGATGACCGCGTCCGACACGCAGTGCCCGTCGTCGGAGAAGACCCGTACCCGCGCGGCGGAATCGGCCATCGCGCCCAGTTCGGCGAGCTGTTCACCGGCGATGCTGCGCGTGACCGCCCCGACGGGCTGGACGTCGCAATATCCGGCCTCGCGCCCCAGGCGCCAGACCTGTTCGACCACTCCGGCCGTGTCCGCGACCGGGTCGGTGTTGGCCATCGCATGGACGGCGGTGAATCCGCCCATCGCGGCGGCCTTCGTCCCGGACTCGACGGTCTCGGCGTCCTCGCGGCCCGGCTCGCGCAGATGGGTGTGCAGGTCGACGAGACCGGGCAGCGCTATGAGGCCGTCGGCGTCGACGGTCTGCGCACCGGCCGCGTCCAGCCGGGAGCCCACGTCGGCGATGGCGCCGTCGCGAACCAGGATGTCGGCGGTCTCCCCACCGAGAACCCGTACGCCCTTGATAAGGAAACTCACTGGGAGACCTCCTGGCCGATGGCCGGCTCGGAACCGCCGAGCAGCAGGTAGAGGACGGCCATGCGGGCGCTGACGCCGTTGGCGACCTGTTCGACGATGGTGGAGCGGACCGAGTCGGCGACCTCGGCGGCGATCTCGACGCCGCGGTTCATCGGGCCGGGGTGCATGACGATGGCGTGGTCGGGCAGCGAAGCCATGCGCTCGGCGTCCAGCCCGTAGCGGCGGCTGTACTCGCGCACGGACGGGAAGTAGGAGGCGTTCATCCGCTCCTGCTGGACGCGCAGCATCATGATGACGTCGCTCTTGGGCAGCACCCCGTCCAGGTCGTACGACACCGAGCACGGCCAGGTGTCGATGGCGACCGGCAGCAGCGTCGGTGGCGCGACCACGGTGACGTCCGCTCTGAGTGTGTTGAGCAGCAGGACGTTGGATCGTGCAACGCGGCTGTGGAGGACGTCGCCCACGATCGTCACCCTGCGCCCCTCCAGGTCACCGAGGCGCTTGCGCATCGTGAACGCGTCCAGGAGGGCCTGGGTCGGGTGCTCGTGCGTGCCGTCGCCCGCGTTGACGACGCTACCCTGCACCCACCCGGCCAGCCGGTGCGGTGCGCCCGACGCGCCGTGCCTTATGACGACGCCGTCCGCGCCCATCGCCTCCAGCGTGAGGGCCGTGTCCTTCAGGCTCTCGCCCTTCGACACGCTCGATCCCTTGGCGGAGAAGTTGATGACGTCGGCGGACAGCCGCTTGGCCGCAGCCTCGAACGAGATGCGGGTGCGGGTGGAGTCCTCGAAGAAGAGGTTGACGACCGTCCGGCCGCGCAGCGTGGGCAGCTTCTTGATGGACCGGCCCGCGATCTGCGCGAGCTCCTCGGCCGTGTCGAGGACGAGCAGCGCGTCCTCCCGGCTCAGGTCGGCGGCGGAGATCAGATGGCGGTTCATTCGGCGGCACCCCCCGTCGGGCCGAGCAGCACGGCGTCGCGGCCGTCGTTCTCGTCCAGCAGGACCTTCACGGTCTCGCGCATCGAGGTGGGCAGGTTCTTGCCCACGTAGTCGGGCCGGATCGGCAGCTGCCGGTGCCCGCGGTCGACGAGCACGGCGAGCTGGACGGCGCGCGGCCGCCCGAGGTCGTTCAGCGCGTCGAGCGCGGCGCGGACCGTCCGCCCGGAGAACAGCACGTCGTCGACCAGGACGACGACCCGGTCGTCGACGCCCTCGGGCGGCAGCTCGGTGCGGCCGAGGGCGCGGGCGGGACGCATCCGCAGGTCGTCCCGGTACATGGTCACGTCGAGCGAGCCCCAGGGCACCGGGCGGCCCTCGACCTCGCGCAGCGCCCCGGCCAGCCGGTCGGCCAGCGTCACGCCGCGGGTCTGGATGCCGAGCAGCAGGACGTCGTGGCCGCCCTTGGTCCGCTCAAGGATCTCGTGTGCGATCCGGGTCAGCGCGCGCCTGATGTCGGGACCCTCCAGAACGGCCTTGGGCCGGGGGTCACCGTCCGCCACGCGCGCCGCCGGGGGCCGTTCCGGCCTGGAGGCAGCATTCACCACCGAAACTCCTTTCCCGCCTCACGGGACGGGCCTTAAAGGACTTCTTACGGCCCCCACGGTAGCAGCAGGACCGGACCGCGCCAGCGCCCGGGCCGGTCCGCGTCTTCCCAGGTGAGAGGCGTCACACTGGAGGTGCCACCGGCGTGCGGAACGGCGCCCTGAAGGCCGTGCCCGGCCGTGCCGGCAGGGCTTGCGGACGATCCGGAGCGCTCCGATCGAGTCCTGTGGATTCGACCGCTTTTTTCCAATCAGCTTGACCTAGGGCCCTCCCCGTTTTACCGTCACTGTCCGTAACCATCCCCGGGGGCCGGACTCCTGAGGCCCAATGGCTTCGCGAATCGGTCCCCCTCCGGCGCGAGCCGGGGTCCGACGACGATGAAAGTGAGCCTGGGGGGCCAGAATGCCGTCTGAATACGCAAAGGCTCTCGGCGCGCGCCTGCGCGCCATCCGCACCCAGCAGGGCCTGTCCCTGCACGGCGTGGAAGAGAAGTCACGTGGCCGCTGGAAGGCCGTCGTCGTGGGTTCGTACGAGCGGGGCGACCGCGCCGTCACCGTTCAGAAGCTGGCCGAGCTCGCCGATTTCTATGGCGTGCCGGTTTCCGAGTTGCTGCCCGGCGGAGCCGCGCCGAGCCCGCTCGGGCCTACACCAAAGCTCGTGATCGATCTAGAGCGGTTGCAGCAGCTTCCGAAAGACAAGGCCGGTCCTCTCGCCCGCTACGCCGCGACGATTCAAAGCCAGCGTGGCGACTACAACGGAAAGGTCCTTTCCATCCGCCAGGAAGACCTGCGTTCACTCGCGGTCATCTATGACAAGTCCCCGACCGAGCTGACCGAGGAGCTCATCGGCTGGGGCGTCCTCGACCCGGAGGCGCGCCGCGCCGTCGAGTCGTTCTGACACATCCGCACCACCGCGATGGGGCCCGGCGCGACACCGGGCCCCGTTCCGCGTGCCCGCCACCGGGCCGCGTCGTCGCGTCGTCGCTGTTCTGCTGATCAGTTCTTGGACGGGCTCCAGGCGACGGGCAGGGCCGCGGGGCCGTTGATGGCGTGACCGGGCTTGCGCGTGATCTCGTCCGACGGCACCGCGAGGCGCAGGGACGGCAGCTCGCGGGTGAGCAGCGCTACGGCCGTCACCACCTCCATGTGCCCGAGATGGCGCCCGATGCAGTGGTGCGCGCCGTACCCGAAGGACAGGTGCCGGTTCGGCGTCCGGGCGAAGTCCATGCGGTGCGGGTCGTCGAACACGCGCGGGTCGCAGTTCGCGGCGTCGTGGGACGGGATGACCAGTTCACCCGGCCGGAGCGACGCGCCGCTGGGCAGCGTCACCTCCCGGACGACCCGGCGCGGCATGTCGTCCGCGGCGGACGTGGAGAACAGGCGCTCCAGCTCGGTGACGGCGCCGGGAACGGCCTCGGGGTGGGCCGTGAGGTACCCGTAGGCGGTCTCGTGATCCTCGTACGGATGGCTGAGCAGGACGTGGATCTGCGTGCCGATGCTGCTGGCCACGGTGTCCCACCCGCCCAGCACGAGCGTCATCGCCAGCTTGACCTGGCGGTCGAAGGGCAGCCCGGCGGCGCCGACGGCGACCTGGGTGAGCAGATCGTCCGCGGTGCTCTGGCGGCGCGCCTCGATCATGCCGGCGAGGTAGGTGACCATCGCCACCTGGGCTTCCTCCGCGTCGACGCGGGTCTGCGCGCTGGTGCCGAAGAAGGCGTCGCCCCATCCCCGGAACCGGAGCCGGCCGTCCTGCGGCAGGCCCATCATGTCGCAGATCAGGTCGAGGGCGAACGGCAGCGCGAACGCGGTGACGAGGTCGGCCGGCTCGGCGCCCGCGAGCATCGTCCGCAGCTGCTCGGCGGCGCGTTCCTCGGCTTTGCGGCGCAAGCGCGCGGTGGCCTGCGGCGAGAACCAGTCCTTGACGGCGCCGCGGACGTCGGCGTGCTCGTCCAGGTCCAGGCCGAGCATGGTCCCTTCGAGGTCGACGGCGTCGGCGTCGAGCGCGGCCTCCCGGGAGAAGACCTCCTGGTTGCGCAGCACCTGCTCGACGTCGTGGTAGCGGGTGACGAGCTTGGCGGCCGTCCCGTCGTGCCGCCGCACCTCGGCGACGCCGGTGCCGGTCTCGCGGATCTCGTGGTACCGCGCGTTCTTGTGCAGGCCGGGGCGGTTGACGCCGTCGGCGTCGCTGTCCAGCGGGTGCGGGATGGGGGTCGTCGCGGACGCGTCCAGGCCGGCGTCGAGGGCCATCGAGGGGATCCCTTCGGTCGGGGGCGCGGCACCGCGGCCGGGCCGCCGGGCGGCGGGCACGGCTCGACGGCTGGGACGAAATGCCACATTTCGGATGGGCTCCTTGAAGGATTTCCACCCATGCGCCTGTCACAAACTCCCGATCCGCCCCTGTGCGCGCAGTTCCTTGATCTGATCCGGCGGCAGGGACAGGACGTCCCTGAGGACCTCGTCCGTGTGGCCGCCCAGGGTCGGGGCGGGGCAGGGGTCCGGGGACGTCTCACCGAGCCGCAGCGGGGATCCTGGCGCCAGGTGGGGGCCGACGCCCGGCTGGTCGAGGCGGGCCATGAGGGGCTCGGCGCGCAGGTCCCGGGCGATCTCCGCGAAGCCGCGATAGCGGGACCACAGGACGGACGCGCCGGTCAACCCGTCCTCGACCTGCTCGCACGTGCGGGACGCGAACCAGGGCGCGAGGACGCCGCCGAGCGCCTCCCGGTAGGCGTAGCGGTCTCCGGCGCGGCGGAAGTCAGCGTCGAGGGCGCGCTCCAGGGCCGCGGTCACCTCGCCGAGGCCGGTCGCCTCCACCAGGTCGCGCCAGTGCCGGGGCGTGAGCGTGACGACCATGACGCGGCCGTCGGCGGTGGCGAAGTCGCGTCCGAAATCCCCGAAGACGCTGTTGCCGAGGCGCGGGCGCGCCTCGCCGAACTGAGCCTCAGCGAGATAGCCCAGGTTTCCTGCCGTGGCCAGGGCGACGTCTTGCAACGCGACACGGATTCGCTGGCCCTCGCCCGTGCGCAGACGGTGCCGTTCGGCGGCCAATAGGCCGATCGCCAGGTAGAGGCCGCACGCGACGTCCCAGACGGGAAGCGCATGATTCACCGGGGTCGCCTGGTCGGACGGGCCCGTGACCGACGGGAACCCCATGGCGGCGTTCACCGTGTAGTCGACTGCGTTGCCGCCGTCCCGGCGTCCCTGCAACTGGACGTGGATCAGGTCTGGGCGCGCCTCCCGCAGGGCCTCGTACGTCAGGCCATCACGCGGCGGCGCGTTGGTCAGGACGACACCGCACTCCTTGACGAGGCCGGCGACCAGGTCCCGTCCCTCCGGCGAGCGAAGGTCGACCGTCACCGATCGCTTGCCCTTGTTCAGGCCCGCCCAGTAGAGGCTGCGGCCGGACGGGGCGAGCGGCCAGCGGTCGATGTCGGGGCCGCCGCCCACCGGGTCGACGCGGATCACGTCCGCGCCGAGCTGGGCGAGGGTCATCCCGCCCAGCGGCGCGGCGACGAAGCTGGACAGCTCGACCACGCGCAGACCGGCGAGGGGCGGCGCCTCGCTCATCGGACGATCCCGATGCATGGGGCGATCACGATGCATCGAGCGAGCTCCATGGTCATCGGGCGATCTCGATGAGGGAACGCGCGCCGTGCCCGGCCCGCATCCGGTCGAACGCGGCGGCGACGCCGTCCAGGCCGATGCGGTGGGTGACCAGCGTGGACAGGTCGAGCCGTCCCGCCTCGATCTCCTCGGCGAGCCCTGGGACGTCCCTGTCGGGATCGGACGACCCGTACACCGAACTGGTCAGCCGCCGGTTGAAGTGGAACAGCTCCAACGCGTTGAACGTGACCGCGTCGTCGCGGGCCCCGACGCCGACGACGGTGCACTGCCCGCCGCGGCGCACCGACTGCCAGGCCGTCCGGATCAGGTCCGCCTTGCCGACGCACTCGAAGGCGTGGTCGGCGCCGCGTCCTTCCGTCAGGGCACGGACCTGTTTGGACAGCTTGGGGTCGCCTTCCAGATAGTGCGTGGCGCCCGCCGCCTCAGCGAGCGCCTGCTTCTCCGTGCCCCGGTCGACGGCGATGATGGTTCCGGCCCCGGCCAGACGGGCGCCCATGACGACCGACAGTCCGATACCGCCGAGACCGATGACGAGCACCGATTGCCCTTCGCGGACCTGCGCGGTGTTGCGGACGGCGCCGATACCCGTCAGCACAGCGCAGCCCAGCAGCGCCCCCAGGTCGAGCGGAGCGGACGCAGGCAAAGGCACAACAGAACGTTCCGGCACGACCAGCTCTTCGGCGAAACCACCGACGCCCATGCAGGCGTACATGTCCTCACCGTCCAGCGTCGCCCCGGACAGAGGGCTCACGGCCCCTTCCACGGCGCTGCACAGCCACGGCTCGTCCTGACCGCAGAACCAGCACTCGCCGCACGCGGCCGCCCAGTTCAGGACGACCCGGTCGCCGGGACGCACCTTCGCCACGTCCGCGCCGACCTCCGCGACCGTCCCCGCGGCCTCGTGGCCGAGGACGAGCGGAAACCGCGGCGCGAGCGTCCCGTTGATCATCGACAGGTCGGAGTGGCACACCCCGGCCGCCGCCACCCGGACCCGCACGTCCCCCGGGCCGACCGGGGGCAGCTCGATCTCACGGACCCGCGGCGGCGCGTCCGGCTCGACGGCGACGACGGCCTTGACGACGACGGCCTTGACCATGAGCGGTTCTCCTCAGCGGGGATCAGAGCTGGATGGACTTGGTCTCCAGGAACTCGTCCAGGCCGAACCGGCCCATCTCGCGGCCGAGCCCGGACTGCTTGTACCCGCCGAACGGCGCCATCGGGTTGTACGCGCCGCCGTTGACGTCGATGGAACCCGTCCTGACCTGGCGGGCGAACGCGAGCGCCCGATCCTGCTCCGCCGCCCACACACCCCCCGCGAGACCGTAGCGGGAGTTGTTCGCGATCTGGAGCGCCTCGTCCTCGTCGCGGAACGGGATGACCGACAGCACCGGCCCGAAGATCTCCTCCTGCGCGACCGTCGCGTCCTGGTCGACGTCGGCCAGGACGGTGGCCGCGACGTAGTGCCCGCGGTCGAACCCGTCCGGCGCACCGCTCCCACCCGTGAGGACGCGTGCCCCCTCGGACACGCCCGTGTCGATGAAGCCGCGCACCCGCTCCAGCTGCGTCCTGGACACCATCGGGCCCAGCTTCGTGGACGGGTCGAGCGGATCCCCGGGCGCGAACCCCTCGGCGAACCCCTTGGCCAGCTCCAGCGCCTCCGCGTACAGATCCTGGTGGACGAGCATCCGCGTCCAGGCCGTGCACGTCTGGCCGCCGTTCAGGTACGCGTTGGCCACGCCGACCTTCACCGCGGTCTTCACGTCGGCGCCGTCCAGGATCACGTTCGCGGACTTTCCGCCCAGCTCCAGCGCCACCTTCTTGATCGTCCCGGCGGCGAGCTCCGCGACGCGCGACCCGGCCCGCACCGACCCCGTGAACGACACCATGTCGACCTCCGGATGGGCCGCGAGCGCCTCCCCGGCGCCCGGCCCGTACCCCGGGACGAGGTTGACGACGCCCGCGGGCAGCCCCGCCTCGTGGACGGCGTCCAGCAGCAGGTACGAGACCAGCGGCGCGACCTCGCTCGGCTTGATCACGATCGTGCAGCCGGCCGCGAGCGCCGGGGCGAGCTTGCAGGTGATCTGGTGCAGCGGATAGTTCCACGGCGTGATCGCGCCGACGACCCCGGCGGGCTCCCGCACCACCAGCGAGTTCCCGACGCGCTCCTCCGGCACGCCGGCGGCGATCAGCTCCGCGTACCCGGCGACGACCAGCTGCGGCAGCCGCGCCTGGATCCGGGTCGCGATCCGCATCGGCGTGCCGACCTCGCCCGCGATCGTCCGCGCGATCTCGTCTTCGCGGGCGGCCAGCGCGTCGTGCAGCCGCCGGAGGTACTCCGAACGCTCCTCGTAGGACGTCGCCGACCACGCCGCCAGCGCGTCCCGCGCCGCCCGCACGGCCCGGTCGACGTCGTCCGGCGTCCCCTCCGGCACCGTCCCGAGCGTCTCCTCGGTCGCGGGATTCTCGACGGCGATGACCCCGCGGCCGCTCGGGCTCGTCCACTCGCCATCGATGTAGAGGGCATCTCGGTCGGGCACGGCGACTCCCTGGATGTCGGCAGATTCTATGAATACGACACCCGGTTCCGGTGGGCGTCGCCCACCCCCCTGATACCAGCCGGACGCGCGAAAGCCCACCCCCGGCACCAATGGGGGCGGGCGAAGCAGATGAGAGGCCCGGGCAGGGCGGTGGGATCGCGCCGGCGGGGCCGGCTCGGGGGGTCGCGGCCGCCGCCGGCGCGATCGACCCGGGGTTGGCGGCGGCCGGGGCGGCCGTACTCGGCGGCCCCGGCCACCGGGGAGGCGGTCCCGGGGAGGGGGATCGCCTCGGGAGGGGGTCAGCTGGCCTCGGGGATGGGCAGGGTGGGCTGGCTGGTGACGCCCAGCGTGTCCTCGACGAGGGAGACGAAGACCCCGGCGTCGTGCAGGAGTTCCTCGGCCTCGCGCGGCGTGACGGCGCGGGGCAGGCCGGCCTCGGCGGCGGCGCGCTTGTCGGCGCCGGCGGCGAAGAAGGCGGCCCATTCGCGCAGGGCCGGATCGGCCTCGGGGAGGAGGACCCAGACGCTGCGGGGACGGCCGCGGCGATGGGTCTCCAGGGGTTCCTTGGACGCCAGGACCGCGGCGGCGGCGCGCAGCGCGGCCAGATGGGCGCACACGTAGCGGACGGCGGGTGAGGTCGCCTCGGCCGCCTCGGCGAGGCCCATGCGGGCGGCGTGGATCTGGCCGACGGCCGTGTGCGCCGGCCGGGGCGCGGGCATCGGACGGTGGCGCGGGCTCGGCGGCGGGACGGACTGGGCGGCGGAGTGGATTCCGCGTGCGGTCATCGTTCCGGACATTTCTGCCTCCTTCCGGGCTCGGGCCGGCCGGGCGGAGAGCTTCCCCTCACTCCGCCCGGCCGTCCGTCCCGCCGGAATACCGCTCCCGGCGGGGACGTCGCCCTGGCACGGGCCGCGAGTCCCGCACCACGTCGAACATAAGTTCGACGCACCACCCAGTAAACCGTCCTGCCGACGATTCGTCAACGTGTTCGAACGGGTGTCATATCCCGCAGGTCAGCGGGCATAGCGGCAAGAGAACAGCAGGGTGCGACGGGTCTCAGCCGGGCCGTCTGACGTGCACGGGGACGTCCGTTCCGAGGAGTCCGGGGAAGTACTCGGCGATGTGCATCGGCAGCCGGACGCAGCCGTGCGAGGCAGGGTATCTGGGCACGTCCAGGGCGCCGTGGAAGGCGATTCCGCCGTTGAAGTAGATCGGGTTGTAGAGGCGGCCCAGGGGCGAGACCTCCCAGCCGGAGGCGCGGCGTCCCGTGCGGAAGTCGCCCGTGCCCGTGGTGGCGTAGCGGCAGCGCGGGACTTTGGCGCCGCGGTCCTTGGCGCAGTAGTACTCGCCGGAGCCCGACGAGATGTGCGTGATGAGCCGCGGCCGGCCGTCCTCGTAGAGGACGAGGTACTGGCGCTCCAGGTCGACGTCGACGCGGTCCTTCTCGCGCTTCTTGGCCATCGGGCGTGGCTGCTCGGGGTTGTCCAGAGCCTCCCAGAACGACGTGCCGAGCGTGCCCTTCTGCTTCATGCGGTGGACGGCCTGGAACGCCCATACGGCCAGCTGGGTGGACGTCCCGTACTTCCCGTCCACCTTTCCTGGGTCGTAGCTCAGTTCCTTGAGGCGGCGCTGGAGCGCCCTGACGTCGTCGCCCTTCGCGCCTGGCTTCAGCTTGCGGCGCGTGGGCGTCGGCGTGGGGGTCGGCGTGGGCGTCGTCGGTTTGGCCGACGGCTTCGCCGCCGGAGCGACCGCCTTGTCCGTCCCGTTGCAGGCCGTCAGGAGAACGGCTGCCGTCAGCAAAACCGCGCTCTTCCGCACGTCGATCGATCTCCCTCGCATGACCTGCACCTTAAAGTGCTACCCATGCATCCGAATACCGAAATCGTGGCAAAGGCGCTGCTCGACCAGGGCGCGGCGGGGTCCGTCGTGGAGCTGCCGGAGTCGGCGCCGACGGCGCAGGCGGCCGCGGAGCAGCTGGGCTGCGAGGTGGGCGCGATCGCCAACAGCCTGGTGTTCGACGCGGACGGGGCGCCGCTGCTGGTGATGACGAGCGGCGCGCACCGGGTCGACACGGCGAAGGTCGCGGCGCTGGTGGGCGCGGCGAAGGTGAAGCGGGCGTCGCCGGAGTTCGTCCGGGCGGCGACCGGGCAGCCGATCGGCGGGGTGGCGCCGCTGGGCCACCCGGCGCCGATCCGTACGCTCGTGGACGTCTGGCTGGACAAGTACGACGAGGTCTGGGCGGCGGGCGGGCATCCGCACACCGTCTTCCCCACGTCGTACGAGGAACTGCTGAGGATCACCGGGGGCACCCCCGCGGAGGTGGAATGACCATGGAGCTCTGGCACAACCCGCGCTGTTCCAAGAGCCGCGCCGCCAAGGCCGCGCTGGACGAGGCGGGCGTGGCGTACACCGAGCGCCGCTACCTGGACGACCCGCCCACGGCGGACGAGCTCGACGCGGTGCTGAAGCGGATCGGCGCGGAGCCGTGGGACGTGGCGCGCCTGAACGAGCCGGTCGCGAAGGAGCTCGGCCTGAAGGACCTGGCGCGCGACCGGGCCCGCTGGATCGAGCTCATGGCGGCGAACCCGGTGCTGATCCAGCGGCCGATCGTCCTGAACGGCGAGACCGCCGTCGTGGCGCGCGACGACGCGTCCGTGCGCCGGGCCCTCGACGGCCGCTGACGCCCTGGCGCGACGCCCCGCGCATGTGATCGGCTTTCCGTCATACGGCGGGGCACCGCCCGGTCTACTCTCTGTCGAGTGAGGGACCCGAAGCTGCGCGAGATCGACGAGCGGGCGTTCCTGCGCAGGCTCGGCCCCATGCTGGACGTCTACGCGGCCGCCATGGAACCGCCGAACGAGCAGCTTCCAGGCCGCCACACCATCATGGAACGGCACGCCTCGTATTCGGGGTTCCGGGCGTTCGTGGTCGAGCGGCGCGGGGCGCTTCCCGTCCTGACGGGGCCGGTGCAGGGGTTCGCCTACGGGTTCCATGGGGCGCGCGGCCAGTGGTGGCACGACGTCGTCTTCCAGGCGCTCAGCGACCGGGAGGGGCCGGAGCACGCGGAGGGCTGGCTGGAGGACACGTTCGAGGTCGCGGAGCTGCACGTCCATCCGGAGTCGCAGGGCAGGGGCCTCGGCCGGGCGCTGCTGAACGCGCTGTGCGAGGGCAGGCAGGAGCGCACCGTGGTGCTGTCGACGCTGGACCGGCGGCCGGACACCCCGGCCAGGACGCTCTACCGCTCCGTCGGCATGGTCGATCTGCTGACGGACTTCGAGTTCCCGGGCGGCGGCCCCCGCTACGCGGTCATGGGCGGGACGCTGCCCCTGGCGCCGTACTCGCCGGCGTCCAGCAGCCCGTAGACCTCGCGCGTCGCGGTGGACTTGTTGAACGTGATGAAGTGAATGCCGGGCGCGTCCTGGTCGAGCAGTTCCTGGCAGAGCGCGGCGGCGTGCTCGATGCCGAGGCGGCGCACGGCGTCCGGGTCGCCGGCGACGGCGTCGAAGCGGGCCTTGACCTCGGGCGGGAACGGCGCGCCCGACAGCTGCTCGGACCGCTCGATCGTGCTGATCTGGGTGACGGGCATGATGCCGGGCAGGATCGGCACGTCGCATCCTGCGGCGGCGACGCGGTCGCGGAGGCGGAAGTAGTCCTCCGCACGGAAGAACATCTGGGTGATCGCGTAGTCGGCCCCGGCGCGGCACTTCTCGACGAAGTGGCGGGTGTCGCTCTCGACGTCGGGCGAGCGCGGGTGCTTGTAGGGGAACGCGGCGACGCCGACGCTGAAGTCGCCGTAGGAGCGGATCATCCGGACGAGGTCGGCGGCGTACTCGACGCCGTCGGGGTGCTTGACCCACTCCCCCATCGGGTCGCCGGGCGGGTCGCCGCGCACGGCGAGGATGTTGCGGACGCCCGCGGCGGCGAACCGGCCGATGAGGTTGCGCAGCTCGGCCTGGGAGTGGTTCACGGCGGTGAAGTGCGCGACGGGCGTGAGCGTGGTGTCGGTGGCGATGCGCTCGACGATGTCGACGGTCTTGTCGCGGGTGCCGCCGCCCGCGCCGTAGGTCACGGACACGAACGTCGGGTGCAGGGGCTCCAGCTCGCGGATGGTGCGCCACAGGTTCCGCGCGCCCTTGTCGGTCTTGGGCGGGAAGAACTCGAACGAGAAGGACCTGGCGCCGGAGGCCAGCAGCTCGCGGACGGCGGGGGGACGGTCTGGGCGCAGGCGTGGCATCCCCCAAGCCTACAGAAGCGCCGCGACGCGTCCCGGCCCGCCGATACGCGTGATGCTCGGCACACCGCACGTACGTTATGTCCACATTTCTGAAGATCTATGGATTTCTCACGTTTTCGACGAACGGTTGAAACGTCCCAGGTGGATACGATCACGGCATGTCGACCAGCCGCCTCCGCAAGGAGGTCGACGAGGCGCTCCTGGCCTTCGTCGACCGGCAGCGCGCGCCCCTCCTGACCATCAGCGACGACCTCGCGCCGCTGCTGTCCGCCCTGGAGGCGCTGCTGAGCGGCGGCAAGCGGCTGCGTCCCGCGTTCTGCTACTGGGGATGGCGCGCCGCGGGCGGCGACGAGGACGACCAGGCCGTCGTGCGCGCCGCCGCGTCCCTGGAACTGCTCCAGGCGAGCGCGCTCATCCACGACGACGTGATGGACTCCAGCGACACGCGGCGCGGGCAGCCGTCCGTCCACCGCAGGTTCGAGGCGCTGCACGGCGCGCAGGCGTGGCCGGGCGACGCCGAGGGCTACGGCGCGGGCGCCGCGATCCTGCTCGGCGACCTGTGCCTGGCCTGGTCGGGCGAGATGTTCGAGACCTGCGGCCTGGACGGCGACCGCCGGCGCCGCGGCCGCGAGGTCTACGACCTGATGCGCACCGAGGTCATGTGCGGCCAGTACCTCGACATGCTGGAGAGCGCGCGCGGCGAGGCGTCCGTCGCCACGGCGCTGCGCGTGGTGGAGTACAAGAGCGCCAAGTACACGATCGAGCGCCCGCTGCACATGGGCGCGGCGCTCGCCGGGGCCCGCCCGGACGTGATCGCCGCCCTCGCCGGCTACGGCCTGCCGCTCGGCATCGCGTTCCAGCTCCGCGACGACGTCCTCGGCGTGTTCGGCGACCCGGGCGAGACCGGCAAGCCGGCGGGCGACGACCTGCGCGAGGGCAAGCGGACCGTGCTGATCGCCCTCACCGTGGAACGTGCCTCCGCGGCGCAGGCCGCGGCGCTGCGGCGGCGGCTCGGCGACGCAGGACTCGACCGTCCCGGCGTGGACGAGCTGCGCACGATCATCGAGGAGACCGGCGGCCTCGCCGCCTGCGAGGCCATGATCGAGCGCTATCTCGGGGAGGCGGAGCGGGCCGTCAGGTCCGCGCCGATCGCCGCGGAGGCCCGCCACGCGCTCGCCGGGCTCGCGGTGGCGGCCACCGCCCGGAGCACGTGAGCGCGCCCGGAGCACGTGAGCGTCCGCGGGCACGTTCCAGACCGGGCGACGAAGATCGCGATTCCCCTGCCGGGCCGCCCGGTCACGCGGTACAAATGAGGAATTCTTCGTCCGTCCCCGCCGAGTCGGAGTCCTCCAGTGCCGCACGACACCTCCCGCGGGAGGACGAACCCCCATCCCGCGCGCAGCGCCGCCGCCCGTCCCGGACGGGCAGGGCAGGCCCACGCCGGCAAGCCGGGCCGCCCGGCCAAGGGCAGGCCCGTCCCGTCCCGCTCGGCGCAGGCCCGCTCCGGCCCCGACCGGCAGTCGGGCGGCCCCGACCCGGACCATCGCAACGGCCCCGATCGGCAGGGTGATCCCGGCCGCCGCGACGGCGGCTCCAAGGCCGCGCGGACGCGCGGCAAGCGGCCGGGCACCCCGCTCGGCCCCGACGACCCGCGCGGCCTCGGCGGCTACACGCTGCTCGAACGGCTCGGCGAGGGCGGGCAGGGCGTCGTCTACCTCGGCCGGGACGGCGACGGCGGGTTCGTCACCGTCAAGCTGCTGCGCGGCGGCGTCGCGGCCGGGCAGCGGGCGCGCAGCCGCTTCGTGAAGGAGGCGGACGCGGCCCTGCGGGTGTCCGGACGGCACACCGCCCGCGTCCTGGACGCCGACATGAGCGGCGACCGCCCGTACATCGTCAGCGAGTTCGTCGAGGGCCCGGCGCTCCAGCACGTCGTCGAGGACCGCGGCCCGCTGCCCCCGCCGAAGCTCCGCAAGCTCGGGCTGCGGACGGCGGCGGCGCTCGCCGCGATCCACCGCGCCGGGATCGTGCACCGCGACTTCAAGCCCGGCAACGTGCTGCTCGGCCCGGACGGCGCCAAGGTCATCGACTTCGGCATCGCCCGCCTGTCGTTCGACGGGCCCGACGCGGCCCCGGTGACGACCGGCCCGGTCGGGACGCCCGCCTACATGGCGCCCGAGCAGATCGAGGACGAGCCCGTCGGGACGCCCGCCGACGTGTTCGCGTGGGGCGCCACGATGGTGTTCGCCGCGACGGGACGCCCGCCGTTCGGCACCGGGCCGAGCGCGGCCGTGATGCGGCGGGTCACGTCCCGCAGCCCCGACCTCGGCGACCTGGACGGGTCGATGCGCGACCTCGCCGCCCGCTGCCTCGACAAGAACCCCGCCGCCCGGCCGACCGCGTCGCAGATCGTCCGGGCGCTTCGCGAAGGGCAGGGACCGATGCCGAAACCGCGGCCGACGCGGATCCCGCGCTACCGGTGGCGGATGATGGTCGCGCTCGCGGCCGTCGTCCTCTCCGGCTTCGTCCTGGGCATGCTGTCCGGGACGGGCCCGCCGTTCTGAACCGCCGACGCGGCGGCCGATCTCAGGATCACCAGTGCGGCGGACGGTCCTCCAGGTACCGGGAGTCGTCGGCGTCGCCGCGCCACTCGCCCCAGCCGGTGTCGGTGTCGTCGGACGTCTGGTCCGGCAGGATCTCCAGGTCCTCGTCGAGCTCGACCGGGCGGTCGTCGTCGGGTCCCACGCTCATGATCCCCATTGTGGGCGATCGGGCCCCAGGCCGCACTGTGATCCAGGTCAAACCCCGCAAGATCAAACGGCGAGGCGGCGGGCGAACTCGGCCGCGGCGGCGCCCGGGTCGTCCGCCTCGGTGATCGCCCGCACCACCACGACGCGGGTCGCGCCCGCGGCCAGCACGTCGCCGAGGTTGCCGAGGTCGATCCCGCCGATCGCGAACCACGGGCGCGCCACGCGCCGCGCCGCGACGTACTTCAGCAGCTCGGGGCCCGGCGCGGGACGTCCGGGCTTGGTCGGGGTCGGCCAGACCGGGCCGGCGCAGAGGTAGTCGACACCCGGCTCGGCGGCGGCCGCCGACGCCTGCGCGTCCGAATGCGTGGATCTGCCGATCAGCATGTCGCCGCCGACGACCTCGCGGGCGGCGTCCACCGGCAGGTCGTCCTGCCCGAGGTGCAGCACGTCGGCGCGGACGGCGTGCGCCACGTCCGCGCGGTCGTTGACGGCGAGCAGCGCGCCGTGCCGCTCGCACGCCGCCCGGAAGACCTCCAGGTAGGCCATCTCCTGCCGGGCCTCCAGGCCCTTCTGGCGGAGCTGGACGAGGTCGACGCCGCCGGCGAGCACGGCGTCCAGGAAGTCCGGCAGGTCCCCTTGCCGCTCTCTCGCGTCGGTGCAGAGGTAGAGGCGGGCGCGGCCGAGCCTGGCGCGCAGCGCGACGGCGCGATCGGTGGGGAGATGCCTGGACACGGCTGGGCGACGTCCTTCCGGAATGGGTTCGCGGGGTCGCGCGCGGCGGTTCGTCCCGTCGCGCGGCGACCCCGCGATCGTGTCAGACGTTCGGAGATTCAGACGTTTCGGAAGCCGGTGGACGGCCTAGAAGGCCAGGGCCTGGGCGCGGCGGCGGACCTCGGTCCCCCGGTTCTCGGTGAGGGCGTCCACGGGCGTTCCCGGCAGCGTGTCGTCGGCGGTGAACAGCCAGCGGATGGTCTCCACGTCGTCGTACCCGGCGTCCGACAGGAGCGTCAGCGTGCCGGGCAGGCCCTTGATGACCTGGCCGTCCTTGATGAACGCGGCGGGCACCATGGGCTCGCCCTCCCGGCGCACGGCGAGCAGGCGGTGCTCGCTGATGAGCTGCTTGATCCGGTTGGGCTTGATCCCGAGTCGCCCGGCGGCCTCCTTGAGGGAGAGCCATTCGCCCGCGAGGGCGTCGGTCCGGGGGTCCAGTGCGCTGTCAACGGTTGCGTGCATCTGCGTCACGACCCCTTGCTACCACGCCTTCGGAACCCTCAAACCCCCTGAACAGCCGTTACCGTCCGGCGGCGCTCGCTATCGGCGAACGGCCTGGCGGACGGGCACGTCGGGGTCGGCGATCGCCTCGGCGTCCACGGGCGCGCCCGCCGCGATGGCGCGCCTCGCCTGCACCAGATCGCGGGGCCGGTCGACGGCGAGGACCGCGTCGAGCCGGTCGCCGGTCAGCCACACGGCCGTCCACTTCCGGCCGGACGGGTCGCCGCGCTGGACGATCCGGTCGGACGCCGCGTGGCTCCCCGCGTACTGCACCATGCGTCCGAACTGCTCGGACCAGAAGTAGGGGGCGGCGTCGTACACCGCGTCCTGGCCGAGGAGCGTCGCGGCGGCGACGTCGGGCGCGTTGAGGGCGGTGTCCCAGTGCTCGACGAGGAGCCGCCGCCCGTACCGCGCCGACCACCAGGCGGCGCAGTCGCCGACGGCGACGACGTCCGGGCGGGCGGACCCGGGCTCCTCCGCCCCCGCGTACGCGCGGAACGACCCGTCGGTGACCACGCCCCGCTCCAGCAGCAACCCGGACCCCTCCAGCCAGGACAGGTCCGGACGGACACCGACGCCGACGACGACCTCGTCCGCGTCGATCCGGCCGCCCCCGGCGAGGACGAGACCGCCGTCCCGCACCTCGGCGACCTTGACGCCGGTGCGCAGCTCGACGCCCGCCTCCGCGTACCAGGGCGCGGTGAGCGCGCCGGCCTCGGGGCCGAGCGCGCCGGCGAGCGGCGTGTCCGCGGCCTCGACGACGGTCACGGCGCAGCCCCTCCTCGCGGCGGCGGTCGCGACCTCGGCGCCGATCCAGCCCGCGCCAACGATGACGATCCGGGCGCCTCCGGTGAGCCGGGACCGCAGGTCGCGGGCCTCCTCGATGGTGCGCAGGACGTGCTGGGGCCCGTCCCCCGGAAGCGTGATCGGGACGGCCCCGGTCGCGATGACCAGCCCGTCGAACGGAAGGTCGCCCGCCGTGGACGCGACGACGCCACCGCGCGCGTCCGAACTGTGCGCGTCCAAACCGTGCGCGTCCAGGCGGAGGCCGGTGGCGCGCTCGCCGAGCAGCAGTTCGCAGCCCAGCGCGTCCCAGTCGGCGTCGACCGTGGTGTCGTCCGTCTCGCCCGCGAGGACGGCCTTCGACAGCGGCGGCCGGTCGTAGGGCGGATGCCGTTCGGCCGAGACGAGGGTCAGCCCGCCCTCGTACCCCCTGCTCCGCAGCGACTCCACGGCGCGCAGGCCGGCCAGCCCGCCGCCCACGACGATGACCCTCTCCATGAGAATCACCCTAAACGGCCGCCTTTCCCGCTGGACGCTTGTCCGGACAGTGCTCACGCCCCCGGGGACGTAAGGTGGAGAGCGGGCAAAACAGCACAAAGCGCGGGAGTCCGGTGCGACCGGGCTGAGAGGGCGGCTGGAACGGGCCGCCGACCGCCACGACCTGATCCGGATCATGCCGGCGAAGGGAGCGCGCATGGAGATCGTGATCATCGGCGCCGGGGTCATCGGCCTGGCCACCGCCTGGCGGGCCGCCGCGGGCGGCGCCGGCGTCACGCTGGTCGATCCCGAGCCCGCGAGCGGCGCGTCCGCGGTCGCCGCGGGCATGCTCACCCCGGTCAGCGAGCTGACCTACGGCGAGGAGCCGCTGCTGCGGCTGGGCCTCGCGTCCCGCGACCGGTACGGCGCGTTCGTCGCCGAGCTGGAGGAGCTCACCGGCCTGGAGACCGGCTACCGCACCGACGGGATCATCGAGGTCGCGTTCGACGCCGACGACCTGAAGTACCTGGACGACCTGCGCCGCTTCCAGGAGAGCCTCGGCATCCCGGTCGAGGCGCTGACCGGCCGGGAGTGCCGCCGCCTTGAGCCGATGCTCGCGCCGGGCGTGCGCGGCGGCCTGCTCGCCCCCGAGGACGGCTCGATCGACCCGCGCCGGCTGACTCCGGCGCTGCTCGCGGCGGGCGAGAAGCTCGGCGTCCGGCTCGTCCGGCGGCGGGCGGCGGGGATCGTCGTCGAGCGCGACACGGCGGTCGGGGTCCGGCTCGACGACGGGACGACCGTCGGCGCCGACCGGATCCTGCTGGCCGCGGGCCCCTGGTCGGGCGACCTCGACGGCCTGCCACCCGGGACCGTTCCACCCGTCCGTCCGGTCAAGGGGCAGGTGATCAGGCTCCGCGCCAGGACGCCGTTCATCGGCCGCTCCACGCGCGGGATGGTGAAGGGCTCGTCGGTCTACCTGGTGCCGCGCCTGGACGGCGAGATCGTCGTCGGCGCCACCCAGGAGGAGCTGGGCTTCGACACGCGCGTCACGGCCGGCGGCCTGTGGGAGCTGCTGCGCGACGCCCGCGAGCTGCTGCCCGGCGTGACCGAGCTGGAGTTCGCCGAGGTGTCGGCGGGCCTGCGTCCCGGCTCGCCCGACAACGCGCCCGTGATGGGGCCGTCCGCGCTGCCCGGCCTCGTCATCGGCACCGGGCACTTCCGCAACGGCATTCTGCTCACCCCCGTCAGCGCCGACATCCTGTCAGCGACGCTGCTGGACGACCCCGTCCCCGACGTCGCCGAACCGTTTTCGCCAGGCCGCTTCTCCTCCGAGGTGCACTCATGAAGGTGATCGTCAACGGTGAGCCGCGCGAGCTGCCGGACGGCGCGAGCGTGGCCGAGGTGATCGCGTCCGTCGCCGGGACCGCGTCCGGCGTGGCGGCGGCGGTGAACGACGAGGTCGTCCGGCGCTCGGCGTGGGAGGCGACGACGCTGCGCGACGCCGACCGCCTGGAAGTCCTGACCGCCGTCCAGGGAGGCTGACGAGGCATGGAGGACACCGTGGAGACGGAGCCGCTGGTCATCGCGGGCGAGGAGCTCGGCTCCCGGCTGATCATGGGGACCGGCGGCGCGCCGAGCATGCACGTCCTGCGCGAGGCGCTGGCCGCGTCCGGGACGGAGCTGACCACGGTCGCGATGCGGCGCGTCGACCCGTCCGCCCGCGGCTCGGTGCTGGACGTGCTGACCGAATCCGGCATCCGCGTGCTGCCGAACACGGCGGGCTGCTTCACGGCGGGCGAGGCCGTCCTCACCGCCAAGCTGGCCCGCGAGGCGCTCGGCACCCACTGGGTCAAGCTCGAAGTGATCGCGGACGAGCACACCCTGCTGCCCGACCCGATCGAGCTCGTCGACGCCGCCGAGCAGCTCGTCGACGACGGGTTCGCCGTCCTGCCGTACACCAACGACGACCCCGTCCTGGCGCGCCGCCTGGAGCAGATCGGGTGCGCGGCCGTGATGCCGCTCGGCTCGCCGATCGGGTCGGGCCTCGGGATCCGCAACCCGCACAACATCGAGCTGATCGTCGAGCGGGCGGGCGTCCCGGTCATCCTGGACGCGGGGCTCGGCACCGCGTCCGACGCCGCGCTGGCGATGGAGCTGGGCTGCGACGCGGTGCTGCTGGCGACCGCCGTGACCCGCGCCCGGCACCCGGCGCGGATGGCGGCGGCGATGCGGCACGCGGTGGAGGCCGGACGGCTGGCCCGGCTCGCCGGACGCATCCCGAAGCGCCGCTACGCCCAGGCGTCCTCCCCCTTCGAGGGCCTGGCGACGTCGTAGCGCCATCGAACGTCGTAGCAACTCTAAACGCCCACCCTTAGAAATATTCGCTGGACCTGAAATGTCGGCGCCAGCAGACTGAGGGACGTCCACCAAGCCCGGCGTGCCGCAACCCTGGGCGTCGCTTCGGTGTTCGTGGAAGCGTCCACTACCTAAGGTGCGTCACATGCAGCAGGACAGCGGCCCGCGCGTCGACAGGCTCGCCGTGGCGGCCGCCATGGTGACGGTGGTGCTCTGGGCGTCCGCGTTCGTCTCGATCCGCAGCGCGGGCGCCGAGTACAGCCCCGGCGCCCTCGCCCTCGGCCGCCTCCTCTCGGGGACGGTCGTGCTCGGCGCGCTGTGGCTCGTCCGGCGCGAGGGGCTCCCGCCGAAGGCCGCCTGGCCGGGCATCGTCACCGCGGGCGTCCTGTGGTTCGGCGCGTACATGGTCGCTCTGAACTGGGGCGAGCAGCTCGTGGACGCCGGCACCGCCGCCCTCGTCGTCAACATCGGGCCGATCCTGATCGCGCTCCTCGGCGGCTGGCTGCTGAAGGAGGGCCTCCCGCCCCGCCTGCTCGCCGGGATGGCCGTGTCGTTCGGCGGCGCGGCCGTCGTCGGTCTTTCGATGTCCGGCGAGGGCAGCTCGTCGGTCGGCGGGGTGCTGCTCTGCCTGCTGGCCGCCGTCACGTACGCGGCGGGCGTCGTCAGCCAGAAGCCCGCGCTGCGGCACGCCTCGCCGCTGCAGTTCACGACGTTCACCTGCGCGATCGGCGCGCTCGCCTGCCTGCCGTTCTCCGGCCAGCTCGTCTCCCAGGCCGCCGACGCGCCCGCCGGCGCGACCTTCAACGTGGTCTACCTGGGCGTCTTCCCCACCGCCATCGCGTTCACCACCTGGGGATACGCGCTCGCCCGGACGTCCGCGGGGAAGATGGGCGCCACCACCTACGCCGCGCCCGCCCTCGTCGTGCTCATGTCGTGGCTGTTCCTCGGCGAGGTCCCCGGCCTGGTCACGCTCGCCGGCGGCCTGCTCTGCCTCACCGGAGTGGCCGTGTCCCGCAGCACCAGGTCGCCGCGCCGCCGGACGCCCGCCGTCCCGGAGGACGCCGCCCCCGCGGAATCACACTCCGGGCTCATCGATGCTCATACTCGCGACTGATGAGGACCTCGCCGTTCCGCCCGTAAACTCGCACCGATGGACACGACGGTTGCCGATCCCCTCGTCGGGCGGGTGCTCGACGGGCGCTACCGCATTGAGTCCCGCGTCGCCCGGGGCGGCATGGCCACGGTCTACGTCGCCCGCGACATCAGGCTCGACCGCGTCGTCGCGATCAAGGTGATGCACGCCGGGCTCGCCTCCGACGACGACTTCGTCGCCCGCTTCATCGGCGAGGCCAAGGCCGCGGCGGCCCTGTCCCACCCGAACGTCGTCGCCGTCTACGACCAGCGCACCGACGGCGAGCACGTCTTCCTGGTGATGGAGTACGTCGCCGGGCACACGCTCCGCGACGCGCTCACCTCCCTCGGCCGGCTCGGCCCCCGCGCCGCGCTGGAGATCATGCAGCCGGTGTTGGCCGCGCTCGGCGCCGCGCACCGCGCCGGGCTCGTGCACCGCGACGTCAAGCCGGAGAACGTCCTGATCACCGAGGACGGCCAGGTCAAGGTCGCCGACTTCGGCCTCGCCCGGGCCGAGACCGCGAGCAAGATGACCAAGACCGGCGTGCTCATCGGGACGGTCGGCTACCTCGCGCCCGAGCAGGTCATGTCCGGCGACTCCGACGTCCGCTCGGACGTGTACGCCGCCGGCGTCATGCTGTTCGAGCTCATCACCGGCCGCCTCCCCCACCAGGCCGACACGCCGCTCGCCGTCGCCTACAAGCACGTGAACGAGACGGTGCCGCCGCCGTCCAGCGCCGTCCCCGGCGTCCCGCTCCGCGTCGACGAGCTGGTCACCGACGCGACCAGCCACGACCCGCGGCGCCGCCCGCAGGACGCGAACCAGTACCTCGCCGAGGTCGCCGAGGTGTTCGGCGGCCTCCCCCGCGACTTCGACCGCCGCCTCGAAGAGCAGAACGCCGCCGGCGCTCCGGAGGGCCCGCCCGCCGGCGGGCGCACCGCCGTCCTCGACGCGGCCACCCTGCCGCCCGCCTACGCGCCCGAGCGCACGAAGGCCGACCGCGCCATCGGCGCGCTGACCGGCCGGTACGTCCTCGTCGCCCTCGGCGTGATCGCGGCGATCATCCTCGGCTGGGCCGTCTGGTACCAGACGTCGGGGCAGTACGAGCACGTCCCGTCGTCCATCGTCGGGATGAAGGTCGCCGACGCCCGCGACCGGCTGGAGAGCGCCGGCCTGGACGTGCGGACCGCGAAGGCCGTCTACGACGACCGCGTCCACAAGGGCGGCGTCGCCAAGTCCGACCCGCCCGCCGGAGCCCGCGTCGCCAAGGGCGACACCGTCACGCTGACGCCGTCCAGGGGCATCACGCCCAAGGAGGTGCCCGACGTCGAAGGCAAGACCCTGGAGGAGGCCAGACAGACCCTCCAGGACGAGGGCTTCACCGTCGGCCGGACGAGCACCACCCCCTCCCAGACCACCGCCAGGGACCGGGTCATCGGCACCGACCCCAAGGCGGGCGAACGGCGGTCCCCCGACGAACCCGTCGGCGTCATCGTCTCCAGCGGCATGTCGATGCCGGGCCTCATCGGCGAGAACGGCGACGCCGCCGCCAACCAGCTGCGCTCGATGGGCCTGAACGTCAAGGTCGAGAAGAAGAAGGTCGACGGCAAGCCCGCGAACACGGTCGTCGAGCAGAATCCGGACGAGGGCACCGGCGTGTCCCGCGGCGACGACGTCACGATCGTCGTCAACCAGCGCGACTGCCTCATCGACGCGGGCCCGTTCCAGATCGGCTGCGACGACGAGGGCGAGGGGAACCAGAACATCCCCGTCCCGAACCTGGTCGGCAGCGACGTGGACGACGCCAAGGACGCCCTGGAGGACTCCGGCTTCAAGGTCAACGTGACGGGCCTCGGCGGCGACGTCGTCCGCTTCCAGTCGCCGAGCGGCGGCGAGGCCCGCCGCGGCTCCACCGTCACCCTCGTCCGGGGCCCCTGACCGGCTAGGCTGAACGGGCGATGACATCTCACAACCCCGTCGGGGCGCACGTCCCCGTGGCCGGCGGCCTGGCCACCGGCGGCCTGAAGTACGCCGCCGAGATCGGCGCCGAGGCCGTGCAGGTCTTCGTCGCCAACCCGCGCGGCTGGGCCCTCCCCGAGGGCAGGCCCGCCGAGGACGAGAAGCTCCGCGCCGCCGGGATTCCCGTCTACGTCCACACGCCGTACCTGGTCAATTTCGGCTCCCCCAGCCAGGAGACCCTGGCCAAGTCGATCGCGACCGTCCGCCACTCCCTCACCCGCGGCCGCGCCATCGGCGCCCTGGGCGTGGTTGTCCACACCGGCTCGGCGGTCACCCAGACCTACGACGAGGCCATGGCGCAGGTCCGCGACCACGTCCTCCCCCTCCTGGACGAGATCCCCGACGACGGCCCCGACCTCCTCCTGGAGCCCATGGCCGGCCAGAACCACATGCTCTGCGCCAAGGTCCAGGACCTGGGCCCGTTCTTCGAGCGGCTCGAAAACCACCCCAAGCTGGGCGTCTGCTTCGACACCTGCCACGCCTTCGCCGCCGGCCACGACCTGGCGGCCCCGGGCGGCGTCAAGGACACCATCGACGCGCTGATCGCCACCGTCGGCGAGGGCCGCCTGAAGCTCGTCCACGCCAATGACTCCAAGGACCCCTGCGCCTCAGGCCGGGACCGCCACGAGAACATCGGCGCGGGCCAGATCGGCGACCAACCGTTCGCCGACCTCTTCCACCACCCCGCCGTGGCGAACATCCCCTTCCTCATAGAAACCCCGGGCCGCGCCCCCGAACCCCACGCCAAAGACATCACCACCCTCAAACACCTCCGCGACACCCCCGCCTAGGCACCCGACCACTGCGCGCCCCGCCTGCTCCCCAGGGTCAAGGGCACACCGCCGTGACCACTTCACCGCCGGTGAGAGCGTTAGCGTGCCGCACCTTTTCCCCAACCGGCACCCACCCACTGTCGCGCTGACCGCAACCACCGCCGCAACCACGCAACAACCAAAACCGTCGCGATCGCGTCCGAAGGCAGGTTTCGAGCGAAGCAAGAAACCTGATCGCGCAGCGAGCCGCCAGGCGAGCCGAAGCGATGCAGCGATCGCACGCTTTTTTCGACGATGGAGGCCCCCAGGGCCGAAGGAGGAGAAAAAAGCAATAAACACAGCTCGGGCGCCGCTGAACAACCCCCCGACTGTTCAACGACGCCCGAGCCACAGGTCACCGGATCCCACCCCCCCGGTACGGGATCCAGCGACGCACGATCCGGCGTGCGACTGGCGTGCGCCGGATCTCCGGATTTGCTTTTGTGGGAGGGGCCCGTCCCTCCAGTGGCGGTGTGGTTTCGGTGCCACTGAGAACTCTAGGGGTGTGATGCCACGGTTGCGGTCCAGGAAAACCCAAGTCTCGTTAAGCGGTACGTAGTCAGAGATGTGCGTTGTGTAGTCGTGCGGTGAGCGGGCGGTCCGGCGGGACGAGCGGCGTTTGGGAACGGTCCACGGCGAGCGGGGCTCGATGGTCGATGAATCACGGGCGTTCAGCGGGCGGGCGCGTCTTCGGGCAGGTGCAGTTTCATGAGGGCGCGGTCGGCGCGGCGCGGGACGCGGCGGCGGGTCAGCAGCGACACGGCGATCATGACGGCGAAGGTCGCGGGCGCGACGGCGGCGGCGGGCTGGGCGAGGACGGCGAGGGGCCAGCCCGCCCAGGGACCGGAGAACAGGCGGGCGACGCCGGCGGCGATCGCGAGGCCGCCGCCGACGAGGAGTCCCGCGGCGGCGCCGGCGGCGGTCAGGCCGCGCCACCAGATGCCGAGGACGAGCAGCGGGCACAGCGAGCACGCGGACACGCAGAGAGCCATCGTGACCAGGGCGGCGGCGCCCTGCGGAACGATGCTCGGCAGGACGGCCAGCGGCGCGGCCAGCGCGATCACGACGCCGAGGCGGAACGCGGTGACGCCGCTGCGGCGCCGGACGCACTGGGAGATCGTCCCGGCGAGGGCCACGACGATCCCGCAGGACGTGGAGATGAACGCGGCGAACGCCCCGGCGGTGATGAGGCCGGTGAGCAGCGCGCCGCCGGGTCCGGGGATCATCCGCTGCGGCAGCATCAGGAGGGTCGCGTCGGTGTCGCCGGTCATCAGGAGTTCGGGGGCGTAGAGGCGCCCGAGCGTCCCGTACAGGGTGGGGAACACGTAGAACAGGGCGAGCAGGACGGGCACGAACGCGGCGGTGCGGCGCGCCGCGGCCCCGCTGGTGCTGGTGTAGAACCGCATCAGGATGTGCGGCAGGCCCATGGTGCCGAGGAGGACGGCGAGCAGCGCCGAGTAGGTGTGGAAGAGGCCCTGGTCCTCGCCGCGTCCGAAGGGCGTCGCCCAGGTGACGCCGTCCTGGACGGGCAGCCGTTCGGCGTGCGGCACCGCCGCCCCGGCCGGGAAGCGGACGTCGGTCCCGGCGCCGATGGTGTGCCGGCCGGGTGAGAGCGGCACGGGTTCGTCGTCGCGGACGGCGCCGTCCACCCGTCCCCGCGCGGTGACGGTGACAGCGGAGCGCACGGTGACGGCGGCGCAGGTGCGCACCTCCACCCGCGTGGCCCGTTCGAAGGTCGGCGGGGCGTCGGCGACGGGGTCGGGCGCGCCGCTGAGGTTCCACACGGCCAGCAGCGCCACGGCGGGGACGGCCACGGCGGTGAGCTTCAACCAGAACTGGACGGCCTGGACGGCGGTGATGCCGCGCATCCCGCCGGTCGCGGCGAGCAGCAGCGCGGCGCCGACCACGACGGCCCAGCCGGTCCAGACGGGTGCGCCGGTCAGGACGCGCAGCGTCACCCCCGCGCCCTGGAACTGCGGCAGCAGGTAGAACCAGCCGATGAAGCAGACGCAGCCGGTGACGATCCGCCGGACGGTCCGGGAGCCGAGCCGCCATTCGGCGAAGTCGGAGACGGAGTAGGCGCCGGACCGGCGCAGCGGCGCGGTGACGAACGCCAGCAGCAGGACGTATCCGGCGGTCGCGGCGATGGGCAGCCACAGCATGTCGGCGCCGTAGGCGAGCACCAGCCCGGCGGAGCCGAGGAACGCGGCGGCGGAGATGTACTCGCCGCTGATCGCGGACGCGTTCCACCAGGGGGTGACGCCGCGCGAGGCGGTCAGGAAGTCGGAGGCGGTCCCGGCGGAGCGGCGTCCGCGCAGGCCGCGGGCGGACGCCGCGCCCAGCACCGCGCCGAGTGCGATCAGCGCCGTGGCGACGGCGAGCGCGGTCACGCCTGGTCCACCGGTCTGTTCCGGAGGGCGTGGGGGGCCGCCCTCCCACGGGAGAGGGGTCTGTTGCGGGGGGTGGGAGAGTGCGTCCCCGCGCAGGGGACCTGTGCGGTCAGGTCGCGTTCGGCTCGTTCGGCGCGTCTCAGCTGCCGCAGGGCCACGGCGACCCAGAGGGGCTGGATGCCGAGCACCAGGACGAGCCAGGACAGCGGGACGCCGCGCACCCCGGCCCGCGAGATCGCGGGGACGAGGGCGAGCAGCGCGGGCAGGCCGGCCACCACGGTCAGGACGACCGCGCAGGTCGTGAGGGCGATGCGCAGCTGGGCGCGGATGAGGGCGGACGCCGCCGCGGCGCCGACCGGCGCGGGCTGGGACGCGTCGGACGGACCGGTGTCGGACGGGCCCGCGTCGGACGGGCCAGTGCCAGGCGGATCGGCGTCGGGCGGATCGGCGTCGGGCGGATCGGCGTCGGGCGGATCGGCGTCGGGGGGGCCGGTATGGAGAGGATCGGGGTCCTGCGGGTCGGACGCGGACGGCGCCGGCGCGGCGGCCTGTTCGGCGGGCCGTGCCTCGGACGGCGGCGCGGCGAGGCCGTCCGGAAGCGTCCGCGCGCGGACGGTCAACGTTCCCGAGACCGTCACCCGCCGTTCACCGTTCATCGCGACCATCTCCCGTGGTGCCGCCGTCGGCGCCGGTCTCGGCGTCGTCCGCCGCGTCGGGGTGGTGGAACTTGCGGACGAGCCGGTCCCGCACCTCGCGGGTGTGCCGGCGGCTGACCTGCAGCAGCTCGTCCCCGATCTGGACGGCGGCGCGGCCGCCGTTGAAGCGCACCTCGGTGATGTGCGCGGACGCGACCAGGGTGCTGCGGTGGATGCGGATGAACCCGGCACCCTCCCACCGCTTGGTGAGCGCCGACAGCGGCATGCGGACGAGGTACCCGCCGTCGGCGGTGTGCAGCCGGACGTAGTCGCCTTGCGCCTCGACGTGGGTGACGGCCCGCCGGGAGACGAGCCGGGTCCGGCCGCCGAGCTCGACCGGGATCATCTCGTCCTCGGGGTCGCGGCCCTCCGGGCCGGGCTGCGCGGGCGCCGCCCGGTCCACGGCCTCGGCCACGCGGCGCACCGACTCGGCGAGCCGCTCGGGCCGGACGGGCTTCAGCAGGTAGTCGAGCGCGCCGAGCTCGAAGGCGGTGACGGCGCAGTCGTCGTGGGCGGTGACGAAGACGACGTGCGGCGGCGCGGCGAAGCCGGTGAGCAGGCGGGTGAAGTCGAGCCCGTCCAGCCCGGGCATGCGGATGTCCATGAAAACGGCGTCGAGGCGGTCGCCCTCGACGAGCATCCGGCTCAGGTCGCGCAGCGCGGACGAGGCGTCGGCCGCGCAGCTGACCCGGCCGACCCGCGGATCCTTGCGGAGCAGATAGGTCAGCTCCTCAAGCGCGGGACGTTCATCGTCGACGGCCAGGACGTGCAGCATGAGGGCGACTTTGCCGCGATTACCGTCTGTCCGCAATCGGTTCCGAAAAGTGAGTGGCGTGTCGCGGCGGCGGACGTCAGTCCGGAAACACGCCGGGACGGTACTTCGGGACGCGTAAATTGACCTTGGTTCCGGCGCCGAGAGCGGTCTCGACGGTCAGCCCGTACTCGTCCCCGTAGACCTGTCGCATCCGCTCGTCGACGTTCGCGAGCCCGATCCCGGCGCCGCCGCCCGGGTGGCCGCGGGTGGCCACGCTCCCCCAGCCGGTCGGGCCGGGACGGCCGAGCGGCGCGGAGAGGATCTCCTGGAGTCGCTCGGGGTCCATGCCGACGCCGTCGTCCTCGACGGAGATCGCCGCCTCGGCGCCCGAGTCGCGCGCCACGATCGAGATGTGGAACGCGTCGCCCGCGCCCTCCATGCCGTGCCGGATCGCGTTCTCGACCAGCGGCTGCAGCGCGAGGAACGGCACCGCGACCGGCAGCACCTCGGGCGCGATGTCGACCCGGAACTGGAGCCGCTCGCCGAACCTGGCCCGTTCCAGGAGCAGGTAGCGGTCGATGGAGCGCAGCTCGTCGGCGAGGGTGGTGAAGTCGCGGGCGTTGCGGAAGGAGTAGCGGGCGAAGTCGGCGAAGTCCAGCAGCAGCGCGCGGGCCCGGTCGGGGTCGGTGCGGACGAACGAGGCGATCGTCGTCAGCGAGTTGTAGACGAAGTGCGGGGAGATCTGGGCGCGCAGGGCCCGCATCTCGGCCTCGGCCAGCCGGATGCGGGCGTTGTCGAGCCCGGCGAGTTCGAGCTGGCCGGTGACCAGCCGGGCGGCCTCGCCGACCGCCCGGACCCGTGCGGTCGACGGGCTCCGCCAGTACACGGTCAGCGTCCCTTCGACGCGTCCTTCGATGGTGAGCGGCGCGACCATCGCGACCTGGACGGGGCACCGCGGTTCGCGGCAGCCCATCATCTCGGGGGCGAGGACGCGCGGCCTGCCGGAGGCCAGCACGGGCAGGGCCTCGCGGACGGCCTCGGCCGCGTGGGTACCGCGGCCCGCGCCATCCCACGCCAGGAGCCGGGGCGCTGCCGGGACCCGATGGTGACCGTCGCCAGGGCCGTCCTCGTCGGGGCCGTCGAGGTCGTCGAGGTCGTCGTCGTCCGGGGGCAGGACGGCCACCAGCGCGACGGCCTCGGCGCCCAGCAGCGATCTGAGCCGCCGGGCGGCCTTGCGCGCCGAGTCCTCGGTGAGGCCGGCGCGCAGCGGCGGGGACGCCCGCGCGATCAGGTGCAGCGCCGCGAACGCCGCCTGCTCGGCCGCGTCGGCGGGCAGGCGGCGCGGAAAGCCGCGGGCGAGCCCGAACGAAAGCCCGAGCGAAGGCCCACGGGAATGCCCGAGCGATGAACCACGGGAAGGCCCAACTGATGGCCCGCGGGAAGGCCCGAGTGATGGCCCACGGGAAAGGCCGCGTGCGAGTCCGCGTGGGAGACCACGCCACCGGCGGAGCGCCCAGGCTCCCGCGGCGGCGCCCGCGGCACCGGCGGCACCGGCGGTCGTGGCGTACACCACGACATCCGCGACGGACGGTAGGACCATGACAACGTACGGTAACGGCTGTCCATCGCAAGGGGCGGTGTGTTGCCCATTTACGAAGGTCTCGGATGGGCTACGCCGCGAGCGTTCGCCACCCGGTTACAGCGCCGCGCCACGGCGTCCCGTCACAGGGGCGGCGATTCGCCCTGGTCCTCCTGGTACGAGTAGCGCTGCTCCCGCCACGGGTCGGCGACGTTGTGGTAGCCGCGCTCCTCCCAGAAGCCGCGCCGGTCCTTCACCAGGTACTCGACGCCCCGCACCCACTTCACGCTCTTCCACGCGTACAGGTGCGGGACGACGATCCGGATCGGGAAGCCGTGGTCGGGGCTGATCCGCTCGCCGTCGCGGTGGGTGGCGAACATCGTCCCGTCGGCGAGGAAGTCGCTCATCCGGATGTTGGCGCTGTAGCCGTACTCGGCCCACACCATCACGTGCGTGACGTCCGGCGCGGGCGGCGCCAGCTCGACGATCGCCGTGCCGGGGACGCCCTCCCACACGTTGTCGGGGATCGTGAACTTCGTGACGCAGTGGAAGTCCGCGACCGTCGTGATCGTCGGGAGGGCGTCGAACTCGTCCCAGGTCCAGCGGTGCTGCTCTCCCGACGCGGTCGCGCCGAAGACGCGGAAGTCCCAGTCC
The DNA here is from genome assembly GCF_044326345.1 of Actinomadura sp. 9N215. Lineage (NCBI taxonomy): Bacteria > Bacillati > Actinomycetota > Actinomycetes > Streptosporangiales > Thermomonosporaceae > Actinomadura > Actinomadura sp. 9N215. The sequence goes on from NZ_JBIRBA010000019.1 coordinate 192,893, forward strand.
TTGGGCCGGAACTTCGGCACGGGGCCGTAGTGCAGGACGGGCCAGCCCCGGGGGACGTACTGGCCGGGCGGAAGATCGCGCGGCGCCGGTGCGGACGGTTCGGGGTGGGACATGACGCGGCCATCCTGCCATCCGGAGTGAGCTGAGCCATATTCGGGGGTCCGCGGGGGGCCGCACCCGGCCGGAGCCGTTAAGCTGGGCCCGTGCGCAACGTCGTGTATTTCTTTTGGTTCGACCAGCCCGGGCGGCTGGTCTGCCAGACGCTGCGCTGACAGACCGCAAGACGAGAGCCCCGGGCCGCACTGGCCCGGGGCTCTCGTCGTTCCAGGGGTTGTTCGCGGGGTCCACCGGGACCCCGGGCCCTGGGCGAAGGAGAGAGGCAGCACACCCATGGTCGTCGTCATGGCCCCGGAGGCCAACGAAGCGGATATCGAGGCCGTCGTCTCACTGGTCGAGACGGCGGGGGGCGAGGCCTTCGTCAGCCGCGGCGTGGAGCGGACCATCGTCGGGCTCGTCGGCGACGTCCAGCAGTTCGGGACGCTGAACCTGCGCGGGATGCGCGGCGTCAGCGACGTGATCCGCATCTCCGCGCCCCACAAGCTGGTGAGCCGCGAGAACCACGGGGAGCGCTCGGTCGTCCGGGTCGGCGGCGTCCCGATCGGCCCGGGCACCATGACGCTGATCGCCGGCCCGTGCGCGGTGGAGACGGCCGAGCAGACCCTCGGTGCCGCGCAGATGGCGCAGGCCGCCGGCGCGACGCTGCTGCGCGGCGGCGCGTTCAAGCCGCGGACGTCCCCGTACGCGTTCCAGGGCCTCGGCGAGGCGGGCCTGCGCATCCTCGCGGACGTGCGGGAGGAGACGGGCATGCCGGTCGTGACCGAGGTGGTGGACGCCGCCGACGTCGACCTCGTCGCGTCCTACGCCGACATGCTCCAGATCGGCACCCGCAACGCGCAGAACTTCGCGCTGCTGCAGGCGGCGGGCGAGTCCGGCAAGCCGGTCATGCTGAAGCGCGGCATGAGCGGGACGATCGAGGAGTGGCTGATGGCCGCCGAGTACGTCGCGCAGCGCGGCAACCTCGACATCGTGCTGTGCGAGCGCGGGATCCGCACGTTCGAGAAGGCGACCCGCAACACCCTGGACATCTCCGCGGTGCCGGTGGCGCAGCGCCTCTCCCACCTGCCGGTGATCGTGGACCCGTCGCACTCGGGCGGCAGCCGCGACCTCGTCCTGCCGCTGACCCGCGCGGCGATCGCGGTCGGCGCCGACGGCGTGATCATCGACGTGCACCCGCATCCCGAGACCGCGCTGTGCGACGGCCCGCAGGCCCTGGTGGACGGCGACCTGCGCGAGCTCGCCAAGCTCGTCCGGGACCTGCCGCCGATCGTCGGCCGCGCCCTCACCCAGGCCCAGGACCCGGACGCCGTGCCCGCCTGACCGGTGGGCCGGCCGTCTCGGATATCGTTCCGTGCATGGCGTACTGGACCCCGAGCTGCGGGCCGCCCCGCTCCTGACGGGGCGCGGCGACCGCACTCGCTGACCGAGTCCTGACACGGCCCGGCGCTGCCCGCGCCCGGCCGTGTCCTCCTGCGCCCCGGATCCGGATTCCCTTCATCCGATTCGAGCCCAGGAGCCTCTCCCGTGTCACAGCACACGTCTGTTCCGCGTGCGTCCGGCAAGAACGGCAAGAACGGCGGCGGCGCCTCGTCCGGCCGCGTCCGGCGCGGCGGCGCCGACATCCTCCTCGCGGCGTCCCTGTGGGGGACGACCGGGACCGTCCGCACCTTCGCGGACGGGTCGACCGCGTTCTCCATCGCCGCGATCCGCATCGTCATCGGCGGCCTGATGCTGCTCGGCTTCGCCGCGGCGTCCCGGCGCGGCGCGGGGCTGCGCCGCCTGTTCCGCGACCGCCGCAACTGGCCGCTCGTCGGCGCGGGCGCGGTCACGATCGCCGTGTACCAGGCGGCGTTCTTCGTCGCCGCCGGGCGCACCGGCGTCGCGGTCGCGACCGTCGTCACGATCGGCAGCGCGCCCGCGTTCACCGGGGTGATCGGGCTGGCGACCCGGCGGTCGGCGCCGACCGGCCGGTGGCTGCTCGCGACCGGCGGGGCCGTCGCGGGCTGCGCCCTCCTCGTCGGCGGCGGCCGGGACGCGGGCGCGGAACCGGCCGGGATCGCGCTGGCGCTGCTGTCCGGCCTGTCGTACGCGGTGTACGCGACGGTCGCGTCCGCCCTCATCACCCGCGGCGAGGAGGACCGGGCCGTCGCCGGGTCGCTGTTCGGGACGGCGGCCGTCCCGCTGGTCCCGGTGCTGTTCGCCGAGCCGACGGGCTGGCTGACCACCGGGCAGGGCGCGCTGATCGCGCTCTACCTCGGCGTGATCACGACCGGCGGCGGCTACCTGCTGTTCGCGCGGGGCCTGCGCACGACGCCCGCCACGACCGCGACGACGCTGACGCTCGCCGAGCCGGCGGTCGCGGCGGTGCTCGGCATGGTCCTGCTGGACGAGCGGCTCGGCACCGTCGCGCTCGGCGGCCTCGCGCTGCTGGCGGCGAGCCTGGTCGTGCTGGTCCTGCCCGTCCGGCGGCGGAACGAGGGCGAACCTATACAGGCCGGTAACAAATTGGTATGAACCACTGGCCGGGCGCGGCCACGGCATGGATGATGTCCCGCATGACAACGGGCGATGACGCCGGGGGGCGGCTGTTCCCGGAGGATCTGGACGGCGTCGACCCCGTCGCCGCGGTGATGCTGGCCGACGCGTGCCGCGCCGTGTCCGCCTACCCGGAGCTCGTGCTCCTGGGCGCGCTGTTCACGGCCGCCGAGCGGGTCGAGCACGGCTGGCAGATCGTGTGCCCGTGCGACCCGCTGCCGCAGGGCGCGCGCGAGCTCCTCGCCGTCCATCTGGAGGACCGGGCGGCCAGGGCGGCGGACGTCGCGGCCGCGCGGCGGCTGGTCGCCGCGGCGCGAACGCTGCAGGACGAGGCCGCCGACGAGGTGACGGCGGGCGGGCGGCGGTTCCGGATCGTGCGGATCGAGCAGCTCGTCCGCACCGGCCCGGACGGGCCCGAGCCGCCCCGCCCCACGGACCTGGACGCGCTGCCCGCCGGCGACCGCGTCGCGGGCCGCCCCTACGACCTGCTGCCCGAGGACGGCGCGGCGTCCGGCTACGCGATGTCCGAGCTGTTGTGCCAGGTGCTGGACGCGTCCGCGGCGCCGGGCGGCGAGGCGTCGTCCGGGGCGTTCCTCACCCCGGTGGCGCTGGCGCCCGCGTTCACCGTCGCGGAGCGCGGCGAGCGGCGCTGGCGCCCGGTCGGGCGGCTGCACGACGCGCCGCAGCAGGCCCGCGACTCGCTGGTCACCTACTTCCGGCACGTGGTGCCCGCGGTGGAGAGCCCGGCCGCGACGGACGTCGCCCGGTTCGCCGAGGCGGCGGAGCTGATGGAGGACGAGACGCGCCGCAACGGCATCGCCGTCGCCGGCCGCCGGTTCCGGATCGTCCGCATCGAACGCGTCACGCTGATGGGCCCCGACGGCCCCGAACCTCCGCGCCCGACCGACTTCGACGCGCGCTGACCGGAGCGCCCCGACCGGAGCGCGCCGCGGTCAGGCGGTGGGGTCGGCGTAGGCCGGACGGTGCTCCTGGACGGACCCGGCCAGCTGGTCGGCGAGCTCGCCGGCGTCGAGGCGCTTCTCGATCTGGCGCAGGTCGTCGATCTTGGCCTTGGTCTCGGCGCGGCGGGGCGCGAGGACGGTGCAGCAGTCCTCGTCGGGCAGCTCGGAGATCGCCAGGGTGCGGATGCGGCGCGCCTGGTCCATGATCTCGATCTTGTCCATGCCGACGAGGGGCCGCAGGATCGGCAGCTCGACGGCGTCGTCCAGCGCGGTGATGTTGGTGAGCGTCTGGCTGGACACCTGGCCGAGCGCGTCGCCGGTGATCAGCGCGGCGCCGCGCAGGCGGCGGGCGAGGACCTCGCCGGTGCGCAGCATCAGCCGCCGCTGCGCGACCACGGCGAGCCGGTCGGCGCCGGACGACTTGATCCGCTGCTGCGCCTTCCCGAACGGGACGACGAACAGCCGCGACCCGCCCTGGAACTTGTCCAGCTCGCGGACCAGCGCGTACGCCTTGTAGATCGATTCGGGCCCGGTGAACGGCATGCCGGAGAAGTGCAGGTAGTCGACGCGCAGGCCGCGGCGCATCATCCGGTAGGCGGCGACGGGCGAGTCGATGCCGCCGGACATCAGCACGAGGGCGCGGCCGCTCATCCCGACGGGCAGGCCGCCCTGGCCGGGAAGCCCGCCGGAGTAGACGAACACCTCGTCGCGGTCGACCTCGATCGACAGGGTGTGCACAGGGTCCTTGAGCCGGACCGGCTGCCCGTACCTGCCGGTCAGCAGCGTGCCGATGTGCCGGTCGAGCTCGGTGGACGTCATCGGGAACCGCTTGTCGCGGCGGCGGGACCGGACGGCGAACGCGCCGGTCCGGCCGTCCATGAGTTCGAGGGCGGCGCGTTCGACGCTGGGGAGGTCCTTGCCGACGCGCCAGGCGCGGTGGGCCCAGACGATGCCCATCACGTCGGTGATCCGCTGGGCGACGCGGTCCATGGTGACCAGGTCGGCGTCGTGTTTGCGGACGATGAAGACGCCGTGGCGGCGGATCACGTCCACCCGGGCGATGGGGCGGACGGCGGTGCGCACGTTGTCGGCGAGCCGCCGTTCGAACTGCTCGCGGTTCTTGCCCTTGAGGACGACCTCGCCCAGTTTGAGCAGCACGCACGGCTCGCCGTCGACCGGCGACTGCTCGCGGACGTCCGCCGCCGCGGTGTCGAGCGTCGTCATGCGTGATCCTCCTGGCGGGAACAGGTCCGAAGGGTGAACGACCAGTGTCGCCCAAAGAGGCCAACACCGCGAACGGACAGCCGTGTTCCCGCCCAGGAGGACCGGTCGTCAGCCGAAGAAGACCTCGGACTCGGAGTAGCGCTCCAGCGGGACGGTCTTCAGTTCCTTGGTCGCCTCGTCCAGGCCGACGCGGACGATGTCGGTGCCCTGGAGCGCGACCATCTTGCCGTAGTCGCCGTCCTTGACGGCGTCGATCGCCTGGAGGCCGAAGCGGGTGGCGAGGACGCGGTCGAACGCGGTCGGCGTGCCGCCGCGCTGGATGTGCCCGAGCACGGTGGCGCGGGCCTCCTTGCCGGTGCGCTTCTCGATCTCGTCGGCGAGGGCCTGGCCGATGCCGCCGAGCCGGACGTGGCCGAACGAGTCGCGCTCCTTGGTCTGGAGCTGCATGCCCCCGTCCACCGGGTGGGCGCCCTCGGACACGACGATGATCGGCGCGTAGCGGGTCTTGAACCGGCTCTCGACGTACTCGCAGACCTTCTCGATGTCGAACGGCCGCTCGGGGATCAGGATGACGTTGGCGCCGGCGGCCATGCCGACGTGCAGCGCGATCCAGCCCGCGTGGCGCCCCATGACCTCGCAGATCAGCGCGCGGTGGTGGCTCTCGGCGGTGGTGTGCAGCCGGTCGACGGCCTCCATGCCGATGTTCACCGCGGTGTCGAAGCCGAAGGTGTAGTCGGTCGCGTTGAGGTCGTTGTCGATCGTCTTCGGGACGCCGACGACGTTGACGCCGCTGGCGTACAGCTCGCGGGCGACGCCGAGGGTGTCCTCGCCGCCGATGGCGATGAGGGCGTCCACGCCGAGGCCCGCCAGGTTGTCCTTGATCCGCTCGACGCCGCCCTCGACCTTGACCGGGTTCGTCCTGGACGAGCCGAGGATCGTCCCGCCGCGCGGCAGGATCCCGCGCACGGCCTGGACGTCGAGCGCGATGGTGTCGCCTTCGAGTGGCCCGCGCCAGCCGGCCCGGAAGCCCACGAACTCGTAGCCGAAGACCTGCACGCCCTTGCGCACGACCGCGCGGATCACCGCGTTCAGGCCGGGGCAGTCACCGCCACCGGTCAGCACTCCGACGCGCATGCCGTCTCCTTCTCCCGCCACCGGGCTCCTCCCTCGATTCACATGGCCAGACTAGTCGTCTGGGACGGGCGGCACGGGCCGTTCGCCGGGCGTCCCGGCGCGCCGCCATTGGTCTAGACCATAGTCGCTGGCGAGGGGTCGGCGTGACGTTTATCCGGCCCGCCGGCGGGATCGCCGCGCCGGGTCCAGGCCGATGACGCGGACCCGCCCGCGGACCTGCAGCGCCGCCCCGCCCGGCACCCGCCGCAGCGCCGCCTTCCGCGGCCGCGGCGAGGACTCGCCGTCATAGGACCAGCGTGCTTCGGCGAGCGCGAGTTCCCGCGCCGCGCCGCCGGCGAGATCGTGGCGGTGCGCCCGCGCGAAGTCCCAGCCGTCGCGGAACGATCCCCGGGTCGGACGCTCGGCCGCCCAGGCGGCGAACGACGTCGTCCAGGAGGGGCCGTACGCCTCGGCCAGCTCGGGCCATGCGCGGGCCACGTCACCGGCCCGTTTGAGGAGGATGCCATGCGCGGCCGCGCGGACCGCGTCGGCGTCGAAGCCGTCCGGCATCGGCCCGCCCGCCGCCATGGCCCGGACGAGCGCCTCCTGCGCGTCCGCCAGTCCGGCGTCGAACGGCTCGCTCATACCTGCTCCCTCTTGGGGACGACCCCCACGCCCCCGCTTCGCTTCGCTCATGTGATGGACGGGAGGCCGGCGGCGGTCGCGATGGCGTCGAGCTCGGCCCGGAGCTCGTCGGCGGGCGGGTAGCGGCCGTCGCGCTCCAGCAGGAACCCGCGCGGACGGTGGCGGGCGCACAGCTCGCCGATCAGGTCCAGGACCTCGGACGGGACGGCGGCCGCGTGCGTGTCGTGATAGCGCCCGCCCTCCTCGGAGCCTCCCGCGACGTGGCAGTACGCGACGCGTTCGAGCGGCAGGCGGTCGAGCAGGCCGACGGGGTCCTCGCCGCGGTTGCGGGCGTTGGCGTACACGTTGGCGACGTCCAGCAGGAGGAGGGCGCCGGTGCGGTCGAGGAGCTCGGTCAGGAAGTCGGCCTCGGTGTACTCGGCGTCCGGCCAGTCGAAGAGGGTGGCGATGGGCTCGACGGCCAGCGGCACCGGCAGCCCGGCCTGGGTGCGGCGGACGTTGGCGGTGAGGGCGTCCAGCGCGGCCCGTGTGCGCGGGACCGGCAGCAGGTGCCCGGCCTCGATCCCGCCCGCCCGGACGAACGCGACGTGCTCGCTCACCAGCGGCGCCGCCAGGGCTTCGGCACAGGCGGCGAGGTGCGCGACCCGGTCGGCGGCCACCGGCTCGGCGCCGCCGAGCGAGAGCTTCACGCCGTGCGGGACGATCGCCGCGCCGCGCTCCCGCAGCTCCAGCAGGTCGGGCGCGGGGTGCGCCGGATGCACGGACTCGGCGATCACCTCGGTGAAGCGCAACCCGGGCAGCGCGCCGACGAACCCGCTGATCTCGGGACGCCACCCGATGCCGACCCCGAGGTCCGGAAGGGTCGTCTCAGCCACCTCCGCCACCGCAGCCTCCCCCTCCGCCGCCGCCGCAGCCTCCACCGCCACCGCAGCCGCCGCCCCCTCCGCCGCCGCAGGAACCGCCGCCGCCGCAGGAGCCGGACGAGCACACCGAGGCCGCGCTCGAACAGGAGGAGCCCGAGTACCCGCCGGACGAGGTCGCGGCCCCGGTCATCTCCATGTAGCGGCCGAGCCCGACCGTCTGGACGAACATCGGATCGAAGGCCATCAGCGCCGCCGTCCCGAACAGCGCGACGCCCAGCAGGACCGACGGCGCGTCGAGCCCGGCATAGGAGGCCGTGTTCCGCGGGTCGAGATGCGGGTTGGCCGCCTTGATCCGCTCGACCGCCTCCTCGCCCTCCTTCGTCCGCTCGGCGCCCGTGTTGAGCAGGGTCCCGACGACGATGACGACCAGGCCGATCGCGACGATCGGGAGGAAGACGCCGGGGAAGCCGCCGAAGACGTCCAGGACGAAGAACGGGACGCCGAACGCCATCCACGCCCAGAGCGCCAGCCGGCCGAGCCACACGCTCCGCCGCCCGTCCGGGCTGATCACCATGCCCTGCGCGACCAGCCCGTCACGGAGCTGGTCGCGGGGGGGGGGGGCG